>NZ_AAYN02000002.1:600000-873729 GCF_000169535.1 Ureaplasma urealyticum serovar 8 str. ATCC 27618 | reverse complement strand
TTTCTATAAACGACCTCTATCCTATTATTTATTATATATGTTTATTTTTAAAAAAATATCATTGACTTTTTTGAAAAATTATATTAAATAAAAAAGCATGAAAATGTTATAATATCTCCATATTATGTTTTCAAAAAGTAAGAGGGCGGTGGATTTATGAAAAGAACGTTTCAACCAAATAATCGTAAAAGAGCAAAAGTGCATGGTTTTCGTGCACGTATGAAAACTAAAAATGGACGTAATGTTTTAGCTAGAAGAAGACTTAAAGGGCGTCATAGTCTAACAGTTTCTGGTGAAAAATAATTTTTATGGCTAATTTTATTAGTCTAAAAAGAAATGAAGATATACTTAATATAATTAAAAAACAACAAAAAATTCATTCTAATCACATTGTAGTTTATTTTTGTGAGACCAATCTAAAAAAAGTTCGCTTAGCTATAAGCATTTCTAAAAAAAAATTTAAATTAGCAACGCAACGCAATCGAATCCGACGCCTAATTAAAGCATGATTTATTGCTGCTAATGTTCTAGTTGAAAGTTATGATATTGTAGTCTTAGTGAAACCATCGTTTATTGATGGTTCTTTTGTTTTAAATTGTGATAATATTAAAAAAATTCTTCAAACAATTATTAGTAAGCATAAACAAAATAAAATTAATAAATAATTTTAAAAAGGAGGTATAAATGTCATCGGTTGATAAACAAAATCTAATGAATAGAATGCGAATTTCTGTTTCACATTTTGCTGGCGCATCAAATGCGAATTCAACAAAAAAAGAACGTAGGAAAAAGATTTTAAACATTTTATTAAAAGTTTTTAAAGTTATTGTTTATACGTTCTTCTTGGGTATTGGTTTATATGGTTGCTTTCAAAATATGGCTAATCATTGAACAATTAACTCTACTGTTGTCGGTAATGGTTTTGAATTAGGATTTCACGTAGATCCTATTCTTGGCGCTAATGACATTCGATTTGATTTAATTTATTCAGGGACAGGACCTTGATATCCAATGTCAGACTTCTCGTTTGATTATGGACCTTTCTATGCTTTATTCGTATGGCCAATCGCACAAATTTTATTACATTTTATGTATGCAACAAGAGATTGACCAGCTGGTTTAAATGCTATTTTAGGATTGATTATCATTTTATTAATTATTCGTGTAATTACAATGTTAATTTCAGCACGTGCTACAATTCAAACGGAGCGAATCTCTGAAATTCAAGGTAAAATTGCTGAAATCAATGCTAAATATAAAGACGCAAAAGACATGCAATCACGCCAAAAGAAACAAATGGAAACAAAAGAGTTATATCAAAAACATAATGTTAAACCTTTAGCGCCATTTGAAAGTATGATTATTACTTTACCGATCTTTTTAATTATTTATCGTGTTGTTACAATTTTAAGACCACTTAAATTCATTAGTATCTTCTACATTTGAGACTTATCAGCGACGCCTATTTCTGAGATTTTCTCAAACTTTACAACTTCAGGTTGACCTTATATTTTCTTCTTATTAATCATTATTCCAGTGCAAATCTTATCGCAAAAAATACCACAGTTATTAGCTAAGAAACGAAATCGTAGTGCAACAACTGTTGGTGCTAAAAACAAACAACAATTAAAACGTGTGCGAATGACACAAAACATTATTGCGATTGTTTTAGCTGTTGTAGTAGCGATTTCTGCTTCAGGGATTGGTTTATATTGATTCTTTAACGCAATCTTTACAATTTTACAATCATATATTATTCACGTTATTATTATGAAACGTCGTTCAAATAGTGCCACAAGAATTGAATCAAAACTTGCCAAATTAGGAATTAGCTAACTTGAATAAAACAGTCATTAAAAATAAACTCAAGCAAGAAAGTTTTGTTCCATCAAAAAAAATGGGGCAAAACTTCTTGTTGTCTAATGAGATAAAAAACAAAATTGTAAATGTGGCAAATATTAGTAAAGATGATTTAATTTTAGAAATTGGTCCAGGATGAGGAGCAATTACTGAGCTTCTTGTTCAAAAAACAGATACCTTAGTGGCTATTGAATTAGATAAAAGATTATATGCGCACTTAAAAACATACATAAAAGCACCTAATTTTCATATAATAAATAATGATGTGTTATGTGTAGATTTAGATAAATTAATCTTAGATTACACCAACACTAAAAAAAATCAAAAAATTAAAGTTGTTGCAAACCTTCCTTATGCAATTTCTTCAAAAATAGTTTTGAAAATTATTCAATCAAAATTAATTAATGATGCTTATATTATGGTTCAAAAAGAGATGGCTGAACGTATTGGTGCTAAAGTAAATACACGTGGTTATAATGCTTTTACTGTTTTAGTTCAACTATTTTGTAAGACAAAGATTCTTTTTCAAGTAAATGCAAAGGAATTTCATCCACAACCAAAAGTACAAAGTGCTGTTATTCATCTTGAAAACCTTCATAATAAAGTTGATTTTGATATTGAACAAGTAAGTAAATTTTTACGGATTTGTTTTTTAAACAAACGTAAGAAGTTAAAAAATAATTTGTCTAATATTTATGATATAAAACTCGTTAATGAAATGTTTATTGATTATAATTTAGATATGAATTTACGAGCTGAGAATATTGAACCAAAAATGTTTTTAGAACTCTTTAATTATTTGAATAAATCAAATAATGAATAAAATTAAGCTGTAGGTCAAATTATGAAAGTAAAATCATTCGCAAAAATTGATTTAGGATATAGTGTTTACAAAAAACGAAAAAACATTACAAAACACGATTTCGAATCAATTTTTATACTTGTTGAAAGCGTTTATGATGACATTGAAATTATTAAAATTGACAAAAACGTTGATGATGTGCACTACTATAATGAAACAAATGAAATCTATGTTTATAGTCGTTTAGTTTATAAAACATTAGAATGAATTCGCCAAACTTATCGCATTAAAAACCACTACCGAATTAACATTAAAAAAAGAATACCAATTGGAGCAGGATTAGGTGGAGGTTCATCAAATGCTGCAGTTATTATGAAATCTATTTTAGAACTTGAAGGTATTAAAGAAATTAACTACAAAGATGTTGTTAATAAACTAGGCGCTGATATTCCCTTCTTTTTATCAGGTTATAAAACAGCTTATGTAAGTGATTGTGGTAGTACGCTTGAAGATTTGAGTGGTCAATTTAAATTAAGTTATGAAGTTCATTTAATGAATGTTAATGTAAACACAAAATTAGTGTTTGAAAAATTTGATGATAATCAATGACATGTTATTAAAAATAACTTTAAAACAATTATTAAGAATTTAAAAGAGAATATTGTAACTAATATATATAATGATTTACAAGAACATTGTTTTGAGTTATATCCTAATATTAGATATAAATATAACGAATTATTGAGAGAGGGTTTTTATACAATTTTAAGCGGAGCAGGTAGCTCATTTATTTGCATAAAATTAAAAGATAAGGAAAATCAAGTTATTCATGAAAATTAGAACACGTTATGCTCCATCACCAACTGGTTATTTACATATTGGTGGAGCGCGAACCGCTTTGTTTAATTATTTATTAGCTAAAGCTTATGATGGTGATTTCATTATTCGCATTGAAGATACTGATGTTGAAAGAAATGTGGAAGGTGGAATTGATTCTCAATTTAATTTTTTAGAATGAATGGGAATTGTTGCTGATGAATCAATTCGTAATCCTAAAACATTTGGACCATATATTCAATCACAAAAACTAAAGCATTATGAAGCATTAGCTTTAGATTTAGTTGCACAAAAAAAAGCTTATTTTTGCTTTTGTAGTAAAGAACGATTAGATGCTGATCGTGAATTAGCTGAAAAATTACATGAAACACCTAAATATAAACGTCATTGTTTAAATTTAAATGAACAAACAATTCAAGCCAATTTATTAGCAAATAAAGAATATACAATTCGTTTAAAAATTGATGAAAACAACGAGTATAGTTGAGATGATTTAATTCGGGGTAAAATCAGTATTCCAGGCAGTGCTTTAACCGATCCTGTTATTTTAAAGTCAAATAAAATTGCAATGTATAATTTCGCTGTTGTAATCGATGATTATGAAATGCAAATTTCGCATGTTATTCGTGGCGAAGAACATATTTCTAATACGCCTTATCAATTAGCAATTGCGCAAGCGCTAAATTATGATTTATCTAAAATTAAATATGGTCATTTATCAATTATTGTTGATGAAACAGGTAAAAAATTATCAAAGCGTAATTTAGCTTTAAAACAATTCGTATCTGATTATGAAAAAGATGGCTATTGACCACATGCAATTACTAATTTTGTAGCATTATTAGGTTGAAGTCCAAAAAATAATCAAGAGATTATGAGTTTAGTAGAAATGGTTGAGAATTTTGATGTTAATAATTTATCAAAATCACCTGCTTTTTTTGATATTAATAAAATGAATTGATTTTCAACACAATACTTTAATAATATTTCACAAGATGAATTTATTGATTTTGTTAAGACTCATCCACTAACAAAAGAATTAGTTTTAAAAGATACTACTTTCATTGATAAAGCACTATTATTTAAATCACACATTGTTAATTTAAAACAATTAATTAATTTAGTTGATGAACAATTTAATTCTAATAAACAATTATTAGAAGAAGATGTAAATCATATTAAAAATAATCAACTAACAAATGTTGTACAAGTTTTTTATGAACAATTAATAGTTAGTGAAAAATTTGATGAACAATCAATCAAAGAAGTAATTAAGCAAGTTCAAAAAACAACAAACAATAAAGGTGCTAATTTATACATGCCGATTCGAATTGCTACAACGTTTAGTTCGCATGGTCCTGAATTAGCGAAAACTATTTATTATTTAGGACGTGAAAATGTATTAAAAAATTTACAAAGTATTTTAAAAGTTTTAGGTTAGTTGCGTTATGGTAAAAAATTTTTTTATAAAAGATCCTATTCATGGTTTAATCTCTTTTGATGAGCAATATGAATGAGCTTATGAGCTAATTAAGACAAAAGAGTTTTGACGTTTAAATAATATTAAGCAACTAGGATCAAGTTGGTCTATTTTCCCGAGTGCTACGCATACACGTTTTACTCATTGTATTGGTGTTTTTGAAGTTACAAGAAAGCTTTTAGATTCATTAAAATTTATTGATTCTGATACCCAAGATTTAGCTAATAATAAAAAAATTGTTTGTGCAGCCGCTTTATTACATGATATTGGCCACGGTCCTTTTTCACACACTTTTGAATATGCAACAAATTATGATCATGAAAAAATTGGTCAAATGATCATTACAGATCCTAAAAGCGATATTAATAAAATTTTACTTAAACATCATATTAATCCGATTGATGTTGCTAATGTGATTGATCATAAATCAAAGAAAATGTGAATGCAACAAGTAATTTCATCTCAAATTGATGCTGATCGCTTAGATTATTTACCACGTGATTCACATTTTACTGGAACTAAATATGGAAACATTGATTATGATAATATCTTTAAAAAAGCGATTGTTTTTAAAGACCGTTTGTGTTTTTCAAAATATTCTTGAAATGCTTTAGAAAATATTCTAATTTCACGTTGAAGTATGTTTGAAAATGTTTATTTAAATAAAACACCAACCACTTATGACATCTTAATGAAAAAAGCTTTAGCAAGAGTGTATTATTTATATCAAAAACATAAAAATTATCAATTTAAAAATCCACAGTTATTAATGATTTTAAAGTCATGACTAACTGATGAAAATTGGGATATAGCTAGTGTTCAAGCCTTAGATGATTATTCATTTACAGCTTTAATGCGGTCATTAGCTACTGAAGACGATTTTATTTTAAAAACATTAGCAACAAATTGATTACAAAACAAAGACTTTGTAACTTTTGAATATGAGTATGGTAAAAACGAATCAAAAAACCAAAAAATTATTCACAAGAAATATTTTTATGAAACAATTACTTCTAATAAACAATTCTATGACTTTAATGATCCAGTCTTTTTGTATACAGAAGATAAAAGTAATGAAATTAAATTATTAAAACTTGAAGATAAAAGTTTAATTATTGCTGCTTTAAAATCAATTAAGCAACCACGAATAAAAAAATGAATTTTTTACTACAAACCTTTAAAATAATTACTAGTATATTAAATATATAAAGAGTTAAAAAACACAAGGAGTTTAATATGAGCCGTCAATTAGTTGATATTGCTTATAATGCGATAAAAAACAATAAAATTTATAATAAAAAAACATTTAGCTTTGATAATATCATTGACGAAATTGTTAAAAATAGTGATGTTAACTTAGTTGAAGTTAATTCACAATTAGGTGATTTATATACAACATTAATCCAAGATACACGTTTTATTTCAATTGGTGATTTAGAATGAAATTTACGTGAGCGTTTGTCATTAGATGAAATTACAAAAATCAACAATGCGATGTATGAAGTTGGTTTATATAAAGATAGTGATCGTGAAGAAGACGAACACGAAATGATGAAGAACGATAAATTAACACAATCTAAAGAACAAGAAGAAAGTGATGAAGAAAGTTCTTTATCTGATTTTGTAGGCTATGACGATGAAGAGGAAGAATTCAAAACTAATAGCACTTCTGATAAAGATGAAATCGAAGATGAAGAGGAATTAGAAGAGGAAGAATAAAAATGTTTTCATTAGTTAACGCAAAAAAAATGGTTCAAAACGCCTATAAAAATCATTATGCAATTGCTGCGATTAACATTAATAATTTAGAATGAATTAAAGCAGCACTATTAGCAGCACAAGAGACAAACTCACCCCTTTTATTAGCAACATCAGAAGGCGCTGTAAAGTACATGGGTGGTTATGATAATTGTTATGCAATGGTAGTTAATTTAATGAAACAAATGAATATTAAAACTCCTGTTTGTTTACATTTAGATCATGGTACATATGAAGGATGTATAAAAGCTATAGACGCTGGTTATTCATCAATTATGTATGATGGATCAAAAATTTCTATTCAAGAAAATATTGAAAACACAAAAAAACTTTTAGCAATTGCAAAATCAAAAAACGTTTCAGTAGAAGTTGAAGTTGGTTCAATTGGTGGAACAGAAGATGGCATTACTTCAGAGGGCGAATTAGCTAATGTTAATGATTGCTATCAAATGTGCTTACTAGATATAGATATGTTAGCGTGTGGTATTGGTAATATTCATGGTTTATATCCTGAAAATTGAAAAGGTTTAAATTTTGATTTATTAAAAGAAATTAATATAAAAGTTAATAAACCCATCGTTTTACATGGCGGTTCTGGAATTAGTGAAGAACAAATTCTAAAAGCAATTAGTTTAGGTGTGGCAAAAATTAATATTAATACTGAATGCCAAATTGCGTTTTCAAATGCATTACAAGATCATCTAATAAAAGCTGGGGATTTAGTAGCAGCAAAACAATATGATCCACGAAAAGTTTTAGCTTATGGTGTTGATGCAATTAAAAACACAATTATTGAAAAATTCACTAAGTTTAATAGTTTAAATAAAGCATAAATGAAGGAGAAATAAAATGGCATTATCAGCAGGTATTGTTGGTTTACCAAATGTTGGCAAATCCACATTATTTAATACAATTACAAATTCAAAAGTAGAAGCAGCCAACTATCCTTTTGCGACTATTGAACCTAATGTAGGAATTGTTAATATTAACGATTCACGTTTAAAAAAATTAGCAAGTTTAGTTATTCCTGACAAAATAGTTCCTACTACTTTTAAATTTGTTGATATTGCAGGACTTGTTAAAGGGGCATCACAAGGTGAAGGTTTGGGAAACCAGTTCTTAAGTAATATTCGTGAAGTTAATGCTATTTGTCATGTTGTTCGTTGCTTTGATGATAAATCAATTACTCATGTTCACAATAAGATTGATGCTTTAGCAGATATTGAAGTTATTAATTATGAACTAATTTTATCTGATCTTGATATTGTTGAAAAACGAATTAGTCGAATCAAAAAAAAGGCTGACTCAGGTGATAAAGATGCTAAAAAAGAATATCTTATTTTATTTAATGTTCAACAAGCATTGAAACAAGGACGATTAGCATCAAGTGTTAAGTTGACTAAAGAAGAGTTAAAAATAATTAACTCATTTAATTTAATTACACTAAAACCAGTTTTATATATTGCTAATATTTCTGAAAATGAAATTTCAAATCCAGATTTAAATAGCGAATATTTAAAAATTAAAAAGTATGCTGAAGAAAATAATGCTAAGTGTGTTGCTTTATCAGCTAAAATTGAATATGAAATTAGTATTTTAGATGAAGAATCAAAAGCAATGTTTATTCAAGAATTAGGAATGCAAACAACAGGTTTAGATGAAATTGTTAAACAAACTTATGATTTATTAAATTTAAAAACTTATTTTACATATGGAAAGCAAGAAGTACGTGCTTGAACATTTATGGATGGAATGAGTGCACCAGAATGCGCAGGAATCATTCATAGCGATTTTGAAAAAGGTTTTATTAAAGCTGAAATTATGCACTATGATGATTTAGTTTCATTAGGTAGTGAACAAGCAGTTAAAGAAGCGGGAAAAGTTAGAATGGAGGGAAAGTCATATTTAATGAAAGATGGCGATATTTGCAATTTTAGATTTAATGTGACGAAATAAGGTTTTATGGCTAAAGCACATGCATTCTCAAAAAAAGTAGGATGAATAGAACTAATTACAGGTCCAATGTTTGCTGGTAAAACAGCTGAGTTAATTCGACGATTACATCGTTTAGAGTATGCAGATGTAAAATATCTAGTATTTAAACCAAGAATTGATACTAGATCAACACAAAATATTAAATCACGAACAGGAACGTCATTACCATCAATTGAAGTTGAAAATGCTCCTGAAATTTTAAGTTATATTATGTCAGATAATTTTGATAATGAAATAAAAGTTATTGGTATTGATGAAGTTCAATTTTTTGATGATCGAATTTGTGAAGTTGCAAACATTTTAGCTGAAAATGGTTTTGTTGTGATTATTTCAGGATTAGATAAAAACTTTAAAGGCGAACCTTTTGGTCCTATTGCTAAACTTTTTGCCTATGCTGATAAAATTACAAAATTAACAGCTATTTGTAATGAATGTGGCGCTGAAGCAACGCACTCATTACGAAAGATTGATGGTAAATATGCTAATTATGATGATGAAATTGTAAAAATTGGTTGCCAAGAGTTTTATTCTGCTGTTTGTCGTCATCATCATAAAGTACCTAATCGCCCTTATTTGAATGCTAATTCTGAAGAATTTATTAGATTTTTCAAAAATAAAAAACGTAATAAAAATGTATAATTACATTTAATCATTATTAAATAGTTAGGAACAAATTTTGAAAATAGTTTTAGAAGAATTAAAAGAATATTTAACAAACAAACTATATTTTAAGTACAAATTTATTAATATTTTTATTAGCATTCTTTTAGCTACTTGATTAATTTCTTTTATTGTAAGTCTAATTTTAGTTTTAAATTATGGTTACAATAATAAATTGTTAAATCATCAAAAATGTTTAACTTTTGCTATTTTGGCTTGTATTAGTTTTTTAATGCTAACTATTACCATTGTATCTTTTTTGTGAATTATTTTTCACAATAGTACAGCAAGTTATTTAGTTTTAAAAATTAATAAATACGCTCCTAAAAAGCCAATTAAAAAATTACCATTCTTATTTTTTAAACTAGCTTATTACTCTTTTAGTAAAAAACAAAAAAGCCAATATTCACAAAAACAAATTTATGAATATTTAACATCTTTTAATGATTATGTATAGAATTTAATATTATGGATATTATTAATAAAAAAATTAATTGATTTCCTGGACACATGAAAAAAGCAACAGATGAGATTTTAAAAAATCTTAAAAATGTTGATTTTTTTATTCAATTAGTTGATGCACGATGTCCAATAACATCAAGTAATAATGAACTAATAAAACAAATTGCTTCAAAACCAATTATTAATTTAGCTAATAAAGCTGATTTAAGTGATTGAAACACTAATTTTAATAATGATTTTTTATTAATTTCAACTAAGAAAGTTAATGATAAAAATCTTGTTATTAAACATTTATATCAATTATTTGAACAAAAGATTAAAACATATCAAAAAAAAGGTTTAGTTAATCCTAAATTTATTGGCATGATTATTGGACTACCAAACATTGGTAAATCTTCATTAATTAATTTTTTAGCTCCTAAAAAAACCTTAAAAGTTGAAAATAGACCCGGTGTTACTAAAACACAAAGTATTCGTCAAATTAATCAACATTTTTATTTAATTGATACTCCTGGAATTTTTTTAAAAGACATTCAAAAAGAACGTGATGGTTTTGTTTTAACATTAATTAATTGTATTAAAAAAGAAGTTCTGGAATTAGAAGCAATTATTCGTTTTGCTTATGAGTTTTATTTAAAAAATTACCAAAAGGACTTATTTATAAGATATAAAATAAATCAAGTAATGAATTTTGAAGATTTTATCGATTATATTTGCCAATTATATAACTATAAATTAGTAAATAATGAATTTGATTATTCAAGAGCTTATGAAAACTTATTTAATGATTTTTGTAATGGATTAATTTGTAAAGTTAATTATGACCAATAATTTTTTTAAAATAAATTGTTTAATACTAATTAATTTAATGAGGTGATATCATTGAATTATTTAACACATTATTTTAGTTTGAAGTATAAAGGTGATTGATTAAAAATTTATTTAGCATTAATAAATCACGAAGAACAAAATGAGCATTCATTATTAGAAAATGAAGAATATGAAAGATTAAAAGCTATTGATTTAACAGATGAAAAATATCCAAATAAATATAAAAAAATCAATCAACCACCATTTATTTTATACTATTCAAAAACTATTGAGTGACTTGATAAGAAAAATATTTGATTAATAGATTATGAAAATGCAATCTCAAATTATGATATACTAACTTTGATAAAAGCAGGATATGGCTTTGTTATCTATTATGATAATGCCATATTGGATGTATTAATCAATCGTTTAATCACTCTTAAAGCGCGAATTTGCATTATTAGTAATGAAGGGATTTATAGTTCTAAAAATATTAAATATTTAAATTATTGTAATGTAAGTGTTATATCCGAAATTCCAAAAGATTATAATGGTAGTCAAACGAAACAAGACTTAAAACGCCTTGCATGCGCATCAAGTGATCATATTTTATGTGTTAATGAACTATATCAAATAGATGATTATCTTCTTAATCAATATAAAGATTGTCAATTAGATTTAGTGCTATTAGATAAAAAATTAACTAAACCAAACACAATTTATCCTAAATACATTAATCGTATTTATCAGTTTATTAAAAACACAAAATTAATAAATTAAACAAGAAACATAATATTATAATTATTTACAATGATTAAAACGAGCAAATGATTATAATAAATGGGAGAAAAAATGCAAAAAGATTTGATAGTAGTAGAGTCGCCAAATAAGATTAAATCGATTCAATCGTATTTAGGTGATGGATATAATGTAATAGCAACAGGTGGCCATTTACGCGAACTTGCTAAAAAATCAGGATACGATCCAAAAACTTATGATTTAAAATGAGAAATAATCAAAACAACAAATAAAAAAATATCAAAAAAACAACAAATAAAAGCAATCATAGATTTAGCAAAAAAATCAGATAATATTTATTTAGCAACTGACCCTGATCGTGAAGGCGAAGCTATTAGTTGACATGTTTATGATTTATTACCAAAAAAAGAGAAAGAACGTGTTAGAAGAATTACTTTTAATGAAATCACACAAAAAGCAATTTTAAAATCAATTGACGAAAAACATGATATTGATTTTAATTTGGTGGACTCACAATTTGCAAGACGAATTTTAGATCGAGTTATTGGTTATAAACTTTCTGGATTAGTTAAAAAAAATCTGCATGGTCTATCAGCTGGACGAGTGCAATCAATTGCTTTATTATTTGTAGTTGAAAGAGAATTAGAACGACGAGCTTTTGTTAAAGAAGAATGATACCAAGTTGAAGGAACGATTGAAAAAAATATTTTTGTATCTTTAAGAAAAGTTCCATACGACGTTGAATTATATAATCAAAAAGAGAATGGCGATAGTGATTTAAAATTTTTACATCGTAAAGATGCTCAACGTGTTATTGATGAATTAGGCGATATTTTTAAAGTTTATAATGTTGATGATTTAAAAATCACTAAAGGGGATGTTCAATTACCATTAACAACTGATAAATTACTACAAATGGCGTCAAATAATTTCGGTTGAAGTGCTAATAAAACAACACTAGTAGCCCAACAAATGTTTGAGGGTTTAGAAATTAATAATCAACAATTAGCTTTAATAACTTATCCAAGAACAGATAGCGAACGATTAAGCGATGATTTTTTATTAGAAGCTAATAAATTTATTGAAGATAATTATGGTAATGATTATTTAGAAAATTTTAAGAATAAAAAAATCAATAAAAAAGAAGAAAATGTACAAGATGCACACGAGGCAATTCGTCCTGTTGACATTAACTTAAAACCTGAAGAAATTAAAGAGCATGTTTCAGCAGATATTTACAAATTATATAATTTAGTTTGAAACAAAACTTTAGCTGCATTAATGAAAGTTCCAACATTTAATAAGCAAGTTATTCGTTTCATTAGTAATGAATATAAATTTTATACATCATATAAAACAATTAGAACTCTAGGATATTGAGTTTTAGATTTTTATAAAAAACAACGTGATGAATTAAAGTTTCAACCACCAGTTATTAATGTTGGTGATGAATTTAAAAAAGAAAACATTGAATTGGTTCAAAAAGAAACAACTCCACCACCTTATTACACAGAAGCATCTTTAATTGCTGCATTAAAAAATGCTGGTGTTGGTCGTCCATCAACATATGCGACAATGGCTACGATTGGAACAACTCGAGGTTATATTAATAAAGAAAAAGGAAAACTAATTCCAACAGAGTTAGGGATTAAAGTTATTCAAGAACTAAAAGAAGCCTTCCCACGAGTTATTTCTATTAAATTTACATCTAAAATGGAAGATCGTTTAGATGTTGTTGCTAATGGTGAATTATTTTGAAAAGATTTAGTTAGTTCTTTCATACCTGTTTTTGAAGAAGAAGTAAAACAAGCTTATACTAAAATTGAAAAAGTTCCAGATGAAAAAATTAATCGATTATGTCCAATGTGTGAACATGATTTAGTGATTAAAAGATCTAGAACAAATGCTCAATTTATTGCCTGTTCAAACTTTCCTACCTGTCGTTTTACAGAATCATTAGAAAAACCAGAAATTCTTGATGAATTATGTCCAACTTGTTCAGAACCATTAATTAAACGTAAGAATCGTAAGAATAAATACTTTATTGGATGTACAGGTTATCCACAATGTAACTACATTCGTAATGTTAATGAATCAAATAATGATAAAAACAATTCTGATCAAGAATAATATATAAAATACAAAAAGGAAAATCTTATGTTAATTAAATTAGAAAACAACCAAAACTTAAATCAAATACTAAAAGATAATCATTCAAAACCAGTTTTAATTGATTTTTATGCTGATTGATGCCCGCCTTGTCGTATGCTTTCACCAGTATTAGATTCAATTGAAAAAAAATACGGTGATGAATTTACTATTATTAAAGTAAACGTTGATCATTTTCCAGAATTATCTGCACAATATCAAGTTAAATCAATTCCATCTTTATTTTATGTAAAGAATGAAGAAATTAAAACAAATAGCTTAGGATTTATTGACGAAAATTCATTAGTTAATAAATTACGTTCAATTTAATAATTAAAATTTATTATTGTTTAGCTATTGCATTATTGCTTATTATTTACTATAATAAATAAGTTATATACATAAGCAATAATTATTTTGGAAACATACTCAAGTGGTTAAGAGGGCACCCTGCTAAGGTGTTAGGTCGTTCCGCGGCGCGTGGGTTCGAATCCCACTGTTTCCGCCATTTATAACTAAAAATAGGGATCAAACCCTATTTTTTATTTATATATGAACGAATTAATAATTATTGTATATTTCTAGTCTATTTTTAATTTTAAAACACATGTATAATTTTATTTGTAATAAGGATAAAAATAAAAAATGAGAAAAAGAATTCTAGCGAAATTTATCATAACATTCATTTGTGTGTTATTAATAATTAATGTTGCGCTAGTAGCGACATATTTTCATCATCGACCAACAGCAATTGTTACAGATATTTTAATATCATTTTATATTTTAAATACCACAATCGGTTTATATATTTTATCTTCAAAACACCGTCAAGACCGTTCTAAAAAATCGTGATTGTTTGTTTTCTTATTTTTACCAATTATTTCAATTATTTTATTTTGAATTTTTGGATCGCGCCCTTTTAAAGATAAAAGAATTAATGATATTATTGCTAATCGACGTGTGCTTTTTAAATATGAAGATTATGAATTTTATCATAATTTTCAAAACATGAATTTTAGTAATAATGGCCTTGATTTAATTCGTAAAATTGGTCTTTATAATTATCAACTTTTCCGTACGCCCATTTATTGTGATAATCAAATTACAATTATTAAAGAAGCAAATGAAATGTATGAACAAACCATTAAGTTAATAAGAAGCGCTAAAAAAACAATTTATTTACAATATTACATTATTGAAGATGGTCGTTGACTACAATCGCTTGTTAAAGAGTTAATCGCAAAAAGTAATGAAGGCGTTAAAATATACATTTTATACGATCCAATTGGAACACTAAATAAATTCCCTAAAAAATATCGTGAACAACTAATTAATAATAATGTAGAAATTGCTTGTTTTAAAGCACGAGCTGATTATAAATTTAGAAGTACAATTAATTTTCGCTCTCATCGTAAATATTTAATTGTTGATGGACAAACTGCTATTAGTGGTGGTTCTAATATTGGTGATTCTTATTTAAATATTGATGCTAAAGTTGGTCATTGAGTTGATTTGAATTATATTTTAACAGGTGGAATTGTGCACACAATTTTATTGGAGTTTATTCATGATTGATACTACTATACACCATTTTCAAAAACAAATAGTTTTAATGATGTTGTTAATAATATGCATCCCCAACCATATTTAGCATATGATGAAAACAATTTAGTAAATGATGATGTTAAAAATAAAACCTTAACAACACTTTTACATACAGGACCTGATCAATCAACTAGTTCTTTAAATGAAATTTTAGTTATGGCAATTGCTAATGCTAAAAAATCTATTACCATTTTTACACCATATTTATTCCCAACAGAAGACATTTTAATTGGTCTTAAAGCTGCATCAAACGCTGGAATAAAAGTCAAAATTATTTTGCCTGGTCGTGTTGATTCATGAGGTTTTATTATTTCAATGAATCGTTTAAGTTACGAATCATTAATTAAATCTGGTGTTCAAATTTATGAATATAGTGGTTTTTTACACACTAAAGCAATTTTAATTGATGATGATATATCATTGTTAGGTTCTTATAATCTTGACAATCGTGCGCTAGTAATTAATTATGAGTCCTTATTAACAGTTTATTCATTACAAGTTAACCAAGAAATCACTGAAGTTTTTAACCAATATTTACGTAATTCACAGTTAATTCATTTAGAAGATTTAGATAATAAATTCACTTTTAGTGAACTAGTTCAAACAATATTTGTCAATATCTTTCAGCTACTTTTATAATAAAAACCACTATTTAACAATATAAGGCATTAACATAAGGCTATAAGTAATATAATTAAAATACATTTTATCAAATATGATATTTTATGAAAAAGGTTTAATATGATATCGAGAGAATTTACTATTGTAGCAGAATTATCAACGTTTATTAAAGCGATTACTTATTTTGTTAATACAGCAAGTGATTTTAGTTCATCAATTACAATTAAAGCGAATGGACGTCAAGCAGATGCTAAATCAATTATTAACATTATGGCTTTAGGTATTAAACAAGGTACAAAAATCGAGTTAAGTGCTGTTGGTAATGATGCAAATGAAGCAATTAATAAATTAGAAGAAATTTTAATTGAACAAAAATTAATTTAAATATATTAAATATCTTTATTTTTTTAGTGGAGATTATAGAATATGAATCGTTATGTTAACGCAATGCGTTCACTTGCTTTACAAGCTATTAATAAAGCAAATCAAGGGCATAGTGGAATGAGTATTTCTGCTGCGCCCATTATTTATACTCTTTATAAAGGATTAATGACTATTTCTAAATCACATCCAAAATGATTTAATCGTGATCGTTTAGTTTTATCAGCTGGGCATGGATCAATGGCATTATATCCTGTTTTTTATTTTTCATCATTATTAACACTTGATGATATTAAAAACTTTCGTAATGACAATCATTTAACACCAGGTCATCCTGAAGTTTTATCAAATAATTATATTGATGCATCAACTGGTCCATTAGGTCAAGGTGTTGCTAATGCAGTTGGTATGGCAATTACTGAAAGTTATTTAAGAGCAGAATTTGCCAGCCTTAAAGGTGTTGTTGATCATTATACATACTGCATTGTTGGTGATGGTGATTTACAAGAAGGGATTAGTTATGAAGCAATGAGTATTGCTGGGAAACTTAAATTATCAAAACTAATTATTCTACATGATTCAAATGATTATCAATTAGATTCAGCAGTTAGTGATGTAAATATTGAAGATTTAAAAATGCGTGTTGAATCAATGGGATGAAATTATTTAAAAACTGATAATAATCCCGAAAATATTTTTAAAGCAATTGCTGAAGCTAAATGAAAGAAAAATGTTAAACCAACATTTATTGAAGTAAAAACAATTATTGGTGAAGGAACATCATTTGAAAATAGTAATGAAGCTCATGCTGCAGCAATATCTAAAGAAGAGTTAGAAAAATTTGGTAAACGTTTTCACACAAAAACTAATAATTTTGAATTTCATCAAGAAATCTTTGACCATTTCTTTTTTAATGTTGTCGCTCGTGGTGAAAGTGCATATAATCAATGACAACAATTAGTTGATCAATATATGCAAACAAATCCTGAACAAATGCAACGTTTATTAAATTACATTAATGGAAATTATGAAGATTTAAATAAAATGTTAGATGAAAACAAGATTGTTAATTTAAGTGATTCAACTCGTAGTTATTTAAAACAATACTTTGCTCAACTTAAAGATCTTAAATCAGCACTTGTTTTATCAGCTGATTTAGCAAAATCAACATTTACAAAAATTGGCGAAAACGCTTTTAATGATGATTATAAAAATCCATACATTAAATTTGGGATTCGTGAATTTGCCATGGCTGGAGCTATGAATGGGATTAGTTTGCACCAAGGTGCTAAAGCAATTGGGGGAACTTTTTTAGCCTTCTCTGATTATATGAAACCTGCTATTCGTTTAACTGCTATTAGCAATTTAGCTAACTTATTTATTTTTAGTCATGATAGTTATGCTGTTGGTGGAGATGGACCAACACATCAACCAGTTGATCAATTGCCAATGTTAAGAGCAATTCCTAATGTAGAAGTTATTCGCCCTGCTGATCATTATGAAGTCAAACATGCTCTATCATATAGTTTTAAACAAAAACAAAAACCAATTTGTTTAGTTACTTCACGTCAAGCTATTAAACAAATCAATGAACAAAAACCACAAGATTTCACTAAAGGTGCATACATTATTAACTCGCCATTTTCTTTTAGTGAAAATCCTGATTACACAATTATTGCTTCAGGTAGTGAAGTAAGTTTAGCAAATGATGCAGCTAAAGAAATTTTTGAAAAACATCAATTAAAAGTTAAAGTTATTTCAGCTTTTAACTTAAATTTATTTTTACAACAAAAACCTGAAGTTATTAAAAATTTAGTAAGTTCAAAAAATGGTTTATTAGCGATTGAAGCATCGAGCGAAATGCTTTGATGAAAACTATCAGTTTATACTAATAAATTTATGCAGATTGCTGCTAATCAATTTGGGCGTAGCGCAGATGGTAATAAATTAATGCACGAATTTGGTTTTAGTGTTGAAAACATTATCAATCAACTTTTAAATAAAAAATAAGGAAATATTTTTATGAATAAATATAGTATTTACGTTGATCACACTTTATTAAAACCTGATGCAAGTTTAGATGAAATTCACAATTTATGCGAAGAAGCTGAAGAAAATGAATTTTACTCAGTTTGTATTAACCCTTGTTTTATTAAAGTTGCCAAACATTATTTATTAGAAACACCTGTAAAAATTTGTACAGTTGTTGGTTTTCCACTAGGTGCTAATACAATTGAAACAAAAGTTTTTGAAACAAGAAATGCCATTGCTTTAGGTGCTGATGAGATTGATATGGTTATTAATATTAATCAACTAAAAAGTGCTAATCGTGAATATTGCTTACAAGAAATTAATGAAGTTAAAAAAGCGTGTAGTGATAAAGTTTTAAAAGTGATTGTTGAAACAGCACTTTTAGATCAAGAACAAAAAGAATTTGCAGCTAGAATTATTTTAGAATCAGATGCTGATTTTATTAAAACATCAACTGGTTTTGCTAAAGAAGGAGCAAAACTTGAGGATATTATTTTATGAAAGCAAATATTAGGTGATGCTAAACAAATTAAAGCTGCTGGAGGAATTAAAAATCTTGATGATTTCAAAGCTTTTATTGATGCTGGAGCAACAAGAATTGGCACTTCATCAGCCATCAAAATATTAAATAATCAATAAATTAAATTTTTAGAGAAAGGTTTTTAGTTGCTTAAAAACCTTTTTTATTTATCTAAAATAGAAATATTACTTTAAAAAGTATATAAAAGTCCTATTGTTCCAAAAATTACACTATAATAATTATTGTGCTTTTTATTATGTTTAAATGAAAGTGGTGATTTTTTTCTTGAGTTGTTTAATTAATAAAAAACAAAATAGTTTTTTTAAATTGAATTTTAGAAAAATATTTGGCGATAAAGAATTTGTTAAGAAAGCACTTAAATTATTTTTTCCAGCAATTATACAAAACATTATCATAACTGTTGTTGCTTATGTTGATAACTTTTTTTTAGCAACATACGCGCCCCAATCACAAGGATTAGATGCTAAAACGGCAACAATTCTTGCGACGCAATTATTATATTTACCTACAATTTTTACAGTGGCTGTTTGTTATGCGTGTAGTGTTTATAGTTCGCAGTATTTAGGAAGTAAAAATTATCATAAGTTTAAAGAAACAATAAACTATATGATTTTAGGTTCAGTAGTATTAAATATCCCTTTTTTAATTGCTTATATTGGTTTTCCACAATGATCAGTAACAACATACGCTGGATCAATTGGTAATTTTGGTAAAGACCTCTCAAAAATTACACCAGAGGAATTAGCTAACTTTGAAAAAGTTAATAAATGAGCATCAATGTATTTACAATATGCGATGATTGGTCAATGTTTTTATGCTTTTTCGTATCCATTTGCCATTGCTCATCGCCAGGATGCACGACCAACCATTCCTTTATTTGGAAGTATTGCAGCTCTTTGTTTAAATTGTATTTTAGATCCAGTTTTAATGATTTTAGTCGCTAAAACACCAGAAGAAGCAGTTATGTTAGCTGTGTTTTCAACAATTGCTTCACGTGGTTTTGATTTATCTATTGTTTTATTATGTGTGTTTATTTTTAAAAAACGTGCAACATATGTTGTTAATTATTGAAATTTAACATGACGATTGCTAAAAAACATTTTTAAACGTGGATGATTTATTGCTGTTAATGAAATTATATTTTCACTTTCAACAATTCTATTATCATTGTTTTTATATAAATACCATCCTGATATTCGTGCTTCTGCTTCAACTGCTTTATTAATTTCACAATTTACGAAATTAATTTGACCAGGAATGAATACTATTGTAGCTGTTCTTGTACTTTCACATTTAGGAAGAAATGAAATTAGTGCTGCAAAACAAAACTCACGTTATACAATTGCTTGATCTCTTGTTATTGCATGCATTTTAGCGATTATATTATTTATATTATCATTCTTTATTAACCCTTTATTGAATCCGCCATTATCAAATTCACTAGTTGATATTGAACATGCTAAAAAAGTAGCAAAATTAGCAACTCAATTAGAATGAGTTTTAGTTGCTGAAATTATTATTTTAGGCCCATATGCAGCAATGAATAATTGTATTCGTGGTGCTGGAGTTATTTATGGATCAATTAATGATAGTTCAGTCATGATTACATGAGTAGTAATGTTTGCTTTAATTAGTACATTTGCATATCATCCTAAAATTCCTCATGTTCTAACATTTGCTTTACTTGAATCTAATTGATTAGTAAAAATGATTCTTGTAAGTATCTTATTTTCAAAAGTTAATTGAGCTAAAAATTTAATTAACACTAATCAATTAAAAACAATAAATAATATGCAAACATTTGCATTTAATTACAATAAAAATAAATAAAATATTTAAAAATGAAAACAAATTAATAATACATGTGTAATAAAAGGAACATTTTTATCTTTTTTTGAAAAAATGAGGCCAATTTTTGCTATCATTTCTATATACTAGTGTCATTCTTTTGAGACTTTTCTATTTATATTATTACGAAACGTTATATTTAAAAATAGTTGAACTTGATTTAAGGATGGACGTGGTTGTAAGATAAATAGTTTTCAAAACAATGATGCTATTTTCATTTGTATAAATACCTGATTTATACTTTTTAGTTTACAAACCAAAAAAATTATCACATTTCGTATATTAATAATGAGTTTTTCGTGATAATTTTTAAAAAATTAAGTCAAAACATTATAAGTTATAAAAATGATTGTTTAAAAAGTCGTTATAGATTATTTATTGAAGCTAAATAAAAACTCATTCATTTATCTTTTAGAAAACAACTAAAAGCATTTTAAAGGAGAAACATATGCGCTTCGATTTTTTTAAAAAATCACGAAAAACAAAAGTAAATTGGTTAACGAATCAGTTTGGCGACAAAGTTTTCATGAAAACCGCTGCTAAGTTATTTTTTCCAGCAATTCTTGAAGTTATTATTTTATCGTCTGTTAACTATTTTGATAGTCTTTTCATTGCTTTATTTACACCTGATAATATGGGGGCAGCTGCAAAAACTGCAACAGTGTTAGCAACACAATTGATGTTCTTACCAACAATTTTTTTCTATGCTATTGTAGCAGCGGCAGGAATTTTAGCCGCACAATATTATGGTAAAAGAGATTATTTAAGATTTAAGGAAACAATAAACTTTATGTTATTGTTTGGTTCCATTGTAGTAGTGATATTTGTCATTATTTATATGGTAGTACCACTAGAAATGATTCAATTATATTCAGGAAATACTTTAGATGATTCAGCTTCTGAAGAAGCAAAACGTATTTATGATTTAACAAATCATTGAGCAGCAAGTTATTTACGTTGACAATCATTAACTTTAATTCCTTACATGTTTACATTCTCAATTGCGACTGCTTATCGTCAACACAACAATGCCATTATGCCATTGATTTCTAGTTCAATTGCGGTGTTAGTTAATATTATCTTAGACCCAGTGTTAATTAAATATTGTGCAACAAGACCCTTTGAAGCAATTTTATTTGTGGCTATTGCTACAATTATTGCTAGATGTATAGATGCTGGCATTATGTTAGTTTTAACATTATTCCGCAAGAGTTATCCATACTACTTCTTTAACCATTTAAAATTAAGTAAAAGAGTTATTAAACTAATTTTTATTCATGGTTGACAAGTATTAGTTAATGAAATTTTATTCTCAGTTGGTACAACAATCATTTTAATGTTCTATACAAGATATAGTCAAGATCATCGTGATGCAATTTCAACAGTTACTTTAATTATTCAATTTACTAACTTGATTTGACCAGGAGCTGCATCAACAGTTGCTGTTTTAGTATTAGCTAATCTTGGTGCTAATAAACATGATTTGGCAAAAGAAAATACACGAAAATTAATTAATTGAGGTATTGTTGTAGGGGTTAGCATAGGAATTATTTTATTAATTCTATCAACATTTGTGAACCAATTATTAAACCCACCTCTAGATTATACAGAACAAGGTTTAAAACAAGCAGCACATACTGCAACAATTGCAATGTATTTAGAATGAATTGTAATTATGGTTGTTCTAACACAAGGTCCATATTCAGTAATTTACTTCTGTATTCGTGGTGGTGGTAGTCGTTGATTATTAACAATCGATTGCTTATCAACTTTTATTTGATTAATTATTATGGGTTGTGTAACACATATTAATGTTCCAGAAAATTATAGTGATCGTTTACATGTTGTGCTTTTATTCTTCATCATGGAATCTCAAAATATTTCTAAATTAATTATGGCTATAGTTATCTTTAAAAAGACAAATTGAGCACAAAATTTAGTTGATGAAGAAAAAGAAATTACTTCTGAAATTGGTAATGAAAAAGAAGAAAAGCCAAAAAAACAATTAGAATCAAAAATAGAAAATAAAGTGATTAATACTAATTCACAAGGTGTGATGAATGAAATTTAGTGATAATAATTATCAAAAATGAATCCTTGATTCTTTAGCTGATCAAAAGATTTTTGAACCAACTCCTATACAAACAAAAGCTATACCATTAATTAGTAAAAAAGAAAATGTTATTGGTATTGCGCCAACAGGAACAGGAAAGACTTTAGCTTTTGCTTTGCCAATTTTAAATAATTTAGATTTATCGCAAAAACTACAAGCTATTATCATTGCACCAACACGCGAATTAGTTCGTCAAATTTTTAGTAAAATTGCTCTTTTTAAAAAACAACAACCCCTTTTACAAATTAAAATGTTAATTGGTGGTGAAAGTATTGACAAACAAATTAACTCACAATTAAATAAAGCTCATATTATTGTTGCAACTCCAACACGTTTAAAACAAGTTTTATCATCGCAAGTACTTGACTTACGAAGTATTAATACTCTTGTTTTTGATGAAGCAGATATGCTAATGGATTTGGGTTTTGTTAATGAACTAGATTTTATTAATTCACAATTTATCAATACTAATGTTCAAAAAATTAGTTTTAGTGCAACATTACACGAAATGTTATCTATTCAATTAAAGAAATATTTTAAAAACACTAAAATTATTAATATTAGCAATTCAATTTATGAAAATGAAAAAATAACACATTATGTTGTTCATAATCATGATAAATGACATTCGTTATCAACAATTATGAAAACAATTAAACCTTATTTATGTATTATTTTTGCTAATACAAAAAAAGAAGTTGAATTAATTTATAAGTATTTAGTTGAACAAAATAAAAATGTTTGTATTTTACATGGTTCACTACTTCAACGTGAACGAAAAAATAATTATCGTGATATTAAAAATAATAAATTTCAATATGTTGTTGCCTCAGATATTGCAAGTCGTGGTTTAGATATTGATGGTGCAAGCCACATCATTAACTGAAATTTACCTTCTGAAAATGAATGATATATTCATCGTGCAGGCCGAAGTGGTCGTGGTAAATATAGTGGTGAATCATATGTGCTTTATGATCCAAAAGATCATGATAAATTATTAAATTTATCAAAAAAAGGGATTGTTTTCCATCATAAATTTATTAAACAAAACGAATTAGTTGATAAACAATTTGTATTTAAGAAAAAGAATCAATTCCATGATTTAGAAACCCAAAATGAAATTAAAAAAGTAATTGCAACAGCAAGCACTAAAGTTAAACCAGGTTATAAAAAGAAAATTAAAGAAGCGATTCAAAAAATCAATCAAAAAAACAAGCGTTCTCATATTGAAAAGAAAATGAATGCTCATCGAATTCGTGGATATAAATTAAAAAATAGTCAATAAATTTAAAAAAAATAATATAATAACAATGCATATAAGGTAAAAAAGCTCGTAAGACTTATATGCATCGAATTCGTTTAAATTACATAAAAACATTTCGATATTAATCATACGTTAATATATTTTTAATCTCTATTTTAATAAAAAATATTCATTTTAAAACTCTCATTATGCTATTAAAAGTTTATTAGTCTCCATTCTCTTTGTCCATAAGTTCAAAAAATTTACACAAAACTAATAAACTTATTCATAAATAAAAACAAACATCAAGACTAACCCTCCTTAATAGTTTGCTTTGACTCCTTTGTTTTCTCTTTCTTTTTTAAGCAAACTTTTCTCATGTTTCTCACTTGTAATTTTTTATAGTCGTAAAAATACATATCCTTTCTCATTAAGTAAGTAGTTTTTAAATTGTAATAGCATTTTTTCTCTCAAACCACTCTATAATCTTTATTGTATTTATATTTTTTAAATTAAGTTTTATTTTCTCTCTCTTATAATTCCTTTCAAAGTTTATTTTTAAATAATATAAATTAAAATGTTTTATTCTTCCTTTACAACTTTTTTATTTTTTAACGAGTAATGAGAGTTTAATTTTTCATAATAAATTACCTATATTTATTTAATTTTTTTCTAAAAAATACCTTCTCAAAAAAAAAAAAAAAACACCCAACACTTTTAAAGTGTTTAGGTGTTTTTAGTTTTTATTAATTTTCTAATTCAGCTTCTTCATCGTATGGTTGAATATCATTGAAATTTAAATCTAATGTGTTAATTCGACCAAAGAATTCAAATTCCACAGTTGCAACTTTTTTGTTTTGATCAATTTTAGCAATTCTAGCAATTTCACCAAAGAAGGTATCTGCAACAATTTTTACTTGTTGATCAACTTCAAAATTAGGAAGATCTTCAGTTTCATGTGATTCAACAACTACAACATTTTGTTGGCTATTAGTTTGTTCATCCAAATTTACTAAAGCGCGTTTTGCATCATTATCAGCAATTAATTTTAAAATTTTATCTTCAGGCACTGGAATTGGTTTAACATTTTTTCCGGAAGAACCAACAAGGCCTGTAACCATTTGAGTATTACGAATTAAGAATCAAATTTGATCAGTCATTTCAGCTTTTAAGAAGATATAACCATTAAATTTATTACCTTCTTTAATTTTTGTACAACGATATTTTGTAACACCATCAACAACGATTGTTTCTCATTTTGTATTAGCTCGGTTTTTCATAGAGCGTGGCGCTTCTGATGGTTCGTAAATTTTAACTTCTTTAATTTTTTCTTTAATAATTTTTAAATCTGATAATTTATCGCCATATCCATAACCATTTAATTTATCTTTAATGTTTTCAATAACTTTTTGTTCATTACCACTTACAACCGTTACGATATATCATTGATGCGTATGATTTAAATCAATTTTTAAGTCACTTAATAATTTAGAATCTAAATCTTTAATTTTATATGCCATAATTTTTTCCTTTACTTTCAAAATTTTATTTTGCTGATAGTTTATAAAAACCTGAATCAATTCCAAAAAAGATTGCTGCAAGAATTAAAACAATAATAATTACAATAATCAAACTAACAAGAACAGAGCGTTTAGAAGCTCAAGAAGTACGTCGAATTTCTTTACCAATTCCATAGAATCAACGTTTTAATTTAAAACTTAGTTTTTCAAAATCAACGCTATATTTATCTAATAGTTGATAATGTTCATCAATCATTTCATTAATTGCATTTTTTAATTCTAAACGATGAGCATTAAACTGAGTTTTTGAAATTAGTTTATTCTCTTTTAATAATTTTAAAATAAGCTTTTGATCATCTTTAGCTTTTTTAATTAAACTTTTATGAAGATTTAATTCACGATAAGTTTGTTGTGCCAAGAGCTTTTTTTGCTGTTTACGTTCTTTTTCTAATAAAAGGTTTCGTTCATACTCTTGATCTTGATATGTCAAATACTTATTTGTTTTTTGCTTTTTTTCATTAGCCATTATTATCTTGTTTCCTTATGCAGTGTTTTCATATTGCATTTTTTACAATACTTATTTAATTCAAGCCGCGATGTAGCAAATTTATTACGCGTTGTTTGATAGTTTCTACTCATGCATGTTTCACAAACTAGTATTATTTTCTTAACCATAATATTGTATTATACTCCATTAATTAAATATTAAACTAATAAATCCTTACGATTGATATTATTTATTGTTAGTTTTTTTAATAATTGTTGTTTTAAAATAGCATCATTCATAAATGGAAAACCAATAAAGAAAACAATCATAACAAAAAACAATAAACTAGCAACCCATGGAATGATACTTACATTATTTGTATAAAACAATCCAAAACTATATAGTTTTAAATTGTAAGGATCTAATCAAGCATAAATTGTATAACCGTATAAGAATTGGTATAAGAAAACAAATAAACAACTTATCATCCCAATTAATCAAGCGCTTAAAATTCATTTATTAACAACTTTATTTTTTAATTTATTATCTTCATAATTAAAAAATCATTTTGGTTTTATATTGTTTTGTTTTTTAGTTGTTTTCTTATTTTTATTTAATTTTATTTGTTTGTAAAAAGCAAACGCTATTACTAATCCATAAATCGCAAAAAAGAAAACAATTGGATAATTAGATAATAAATCAATATATACATCAGTGTTTAATGGAATGCTAATTATCATAAAAATAATTATTCATACAAAAAACACAATTAAAACGCTAACTAATCCTTGCATTTCTTTAAAATGTTTTGATTTAACACGTTGTAATCACGATCATCAAAAAACAATTTTTTCATCAATCGCATATTGACCATTATGAATTAAGAAAATGACGAATGAATTTAAAACACCAATAATCGAAATTGTAATGAAAACATTAATAACAATAGTGATAATTCTTACTAAATTAGCATTGTATTCAAATACTTTATTAATTACACCATAAGCATAGCCTTCGCTTGTAAAAACCTGACCTATGGTTATTAAAATATAAACAATAGCTACTAAAAACATTCCTACAACTAAAGTTATGGGAACATTCTTTTTAGCGTTTTTAATTTTATGTTGTAACGAAGTAACTCCTAAAAACGCATCAAATGAAAATAGAATAGAAGGAAGCGAAGCTAATACGCCAACAATACTAAAACTTAAACGTTTCGGATTGTTATGATTAAATAACGAATCTTGTGCATGATTAATTCCATAAACAATTCCAATTATAGCAATAACAACAATAGGTATAAATTTAATGATTGTTGCACAATTTTGTAAGATTGAACTAAATTTAAATGAAATGAAATTAAGTAATAAAAAGAACAAAAACAATCCAATTGCCAAAAGAAAAATTTGATATATTTGAGGTGGTGGAGCATCTTTTGGCATTGTTGTCATTAATAATGATTCAGCAGCAAAAAATGAAATTGAAGGTGTTAGTATACCATTATAAAAAAAGGTTTGTAAAATTGAAATAAAGCGAGCAAATTTAGGCGCTTTTAATTCATCTACAACACCTGCAATTCCTGAACCTGATTTTTTAGAAAATGTAATATAAGCAAAACTTAATGCTGTAAAAAGGGCAATTAAACTAGCAAATACTCATGAAATAATAATACCTATATCATTAAAGTTGTTAAAACGAAAAATAGAACCATTTTTAAAGAAAATACCTATTCCTACGACGCTACTAATCATAATTGCAATTGATGTAAATAAACCAATTTGCCTTGTTTTTTTAACACTAATTTTCATTAAGTAAACCTTACTAAATAATTTTTTATCTTTAAAAAAGAGGGTGTAATCTTAATAGTCCCTCTTTTCATAATTGTTCCAATTTTTATTTAAAAATTATAACACAAAGAAATAAAATCCCTTAATTTTTCATTGAAAGAATATTTTCAATATCAATCTTTTTTAGTTTGGTCTTCAAATAAATAATTCTACACAAAATAAAATGTTTTTTTACACAAACTTTAAAGTAAAATTTAAACATCCCTTGTGTGTAATTATGTATGTACATAAAGATTAGAAATAGGGAGATTTGGGAAAGATTATGAAAAAGAACAAAAAAATTGATAAACATCAAGTTCCGAAAATTGCTTCAATTGGAATTATATCAACAGCTGTTATTGCTATTGGAGTTGGTACAAAATTAGGAATTGATCACTCACATGATTATGTAAGTACTTTAAATAACACGACAAATTTATCAACTGCTAAAAACTATATTTATGAATTTGACTCAGCTGCTATTAATGATGATGGTTCATTACCAACAAATACGTTTTTTACCATTTTTGAATTAATTCATGCTAACTATGATTTAAAAGTTGCAGTTCAAAAAGCCTTAGAGCGTTCATTAACAATTAGTGTTAGTGAAAATAACACACAAATACAAAAAAATTTAAATCAAACTGATTGACAAGTTAAACAAGAACCAATTGGTGCTGATGGTGCTGTTTATATTGAAAATAAAAACACTAATGAAACAATTAAAATTGTTGATAAGGCTGGATATTATAAAAATCCTTTAAGTATTGGTGATGCTTTAATGGATCTTTTACCAAATGGTCAAAAACAAATTACAAGCGTTATTGATTATGGTAAATATTTAAATCTACTAAAAGAAAATGCTTTTGTCAAAATTAACGATAATACATTTCAGAAAATTAAAGCGTTTATTACATCTTCATCACCTACATTATTAACTAATATTGCTGTTGCTAAAATTATTCTAAATCCCAACGATAAAATTAATAGTAAGATCCAATTAGTTGTAGTAGGAACAAATGCTAATAATCAACATGTTGTATATACGATTACAGGCAACCCAAATCCACAAAATACTGAAGATCCAAATCCTGGAATGCCTGTTGTTTATGGTTTTGATGATGTTAAAAATGAACTACCAAGTTTTGATGAAGTAGTTAATGAAAATTTTGATTACAAACAAGCCATTATTAAAAAATTAAAATCATTTAATGGTAATTCACAACATGATTTTGTTTTTAATGGAAAATTAAATCGCCAATTGGTTTTAGATAATGCTGAAAAAAACATTGCCATTTTAAAAGATAATTCTATTGGCATTAGTGATACACATCACTTAATTTATATAACAAAAGGAAATGAAGGTTATTCATACGAACGTTTAGATCGTGGTATTAACCAAGTAGATTCAAAATATCCTTTTAAATATAATTTATTAGAATTTGTTAATTTAATTAATGTTTTAACTAATAATAATGAATCCGGTGCTAAAAATGCGATTATTTTAACATCAGTTTTAAATAATAGCTTATTTTCTAAATATATAGTTGATAAGGGTTTTAATAATAACTTATCAAAAATTTACTATGAACCAGAACATAATCGTATTATTATTCGTGATGATACAAATGGTGCACGAAAAGCAGTTATGCTTGTTAATTTACCTAATGTTTTAAAAGTATCAAATGTTATTAATAACCAATCAAAAAACATTAACAACAAACCTTTATTAGATATTCAACAAATTTTACAATCATTCATATCACAAGTACATGACTTTAAAAAACACGATGTACAAATGTTAGAGATTTTCAAACATGCTTTATTAGAAAATTTAAAGTTAGCAAGTGGTGGTAAAATCGGATCTATTAGTGTTGAAGGAATTCCAAGTATTGATAATAGTGTAGAACAAAATCAAAACTTATTACCACAAGATTCAAAATATAAATATTTAAAGATTAACTATACAAAAGATAATCAAACAAAATCTTATTATATTCTTTATGCTAACACTTATGAAAGCGTTAATGGAAATGGTCTAATTTTTAAAGACAAACTAAACTATGTTAAAAATGAAAATAAAGTTGTTGCAACATATTTAACAATTTCAAATATTGGTTTAGTTGATTTAAATAATTATTTAGATCAAAAATATCCAAATCCTTTATTTTCAAAAAATGATTCAAAAATTATTCGTTATACAATAAATCATCAACAACAAAAAACAACTTTTTTTGTCATTATTAATACAAATCATGAAAATGATTTAACAAAATTTTTAATTATTTATAATCTTCCTCATGTTTTAAGTACGACAGAGACATTTAATAATTATGATAATGTAGCTTCATTAGATAAATTAGTAGATCAAATGCTTGTTAATCAAGACAATAAATCAGATAAAGAATTATTCATTAAAATTCTAAATGATAATGTTAAACGATCTTCAAGTGATGTTACAAAAATTGTAGTCGATGGAAATGAATACACTTTAAGTACAAAAGACAATAATGGCGTAAAATTTGATTTTAATTTAGAACAAAGCAATAAATTAATTAATTTAATACGTAATCAAGACCAAAAAATTATTGAACAAATTAAAGTTGATACAAACGATATTACTAATCCTAATGGTTTAATTCCCACAATTAAAAAAGTGCGTTGAAACAAAAGTGATCGTGATTCATTCTCATTTTATAAACGTTATGAACAATTAGTTAATGACCCAACACATCAAGGACGTAAAGTTTTAACAAACGAATTATTGAATGATCAATTAATTAAAGAAAATGTAGGTAATATTAAATCAGGAACGATCGAATATAAATATGATCAAGATTTTATCATTATTCGTGATTATACAACTCAACAAGCTGTTATTTTTACTAATGTGCCAAAAATTACAACAGTTGTTGAAATGTTCTGATCTTTAAAAAATATTAATTTTAATAATACAAAAAATAATTTAACAGATGTAGTAATGCAAACTTATGGCACAACTCCATCTAAACCAAATGATTTTAATAATCAAGCGTTTATTGAGAGCATCATTAATGCTCAACAATCAGGTAATTTAATACTAGGGAATTACACGATTGCTAAAGATCAAAAAAAATATGTAATTAAAGCTTTATCAGCGCCAAAATTAGATCAAGGACCAAATAATACAACACGTCGTTATAAGACTTTTGTTTATGAAATTGTTGATCAAGCTAATCCAGAAAACAAAATTAAAATTTATGATGAATCAAATTATTTAGATTCTAAAAAAGCTTATGAATTATATGGTTCTAATGTTTCATTTAATCAATGAAAAGCTTTATATGAAGCTTTAAATAATAAAAATAGTTATGAACAAGGATTAGATTTAGCGCAAGTTCAAACAATTGCTCCAAATTTTGTTCAACCTTTAACTAATTCAATTGAACAAGGTGGTTTTGGTTTCTTTTTAAATGTTCCAACAGGAATTAGCAATCCGCAATGAAAAAAAGTTAAAGTCTTCTTATGTGAAAAAAATAATCAAAAACAATTAGTAATTGCTGGTTGACGAAATCCTGAAGTAAATGCTTTTGATATTAATAATAATCCTGGCGAATTTAGTATTTTAAATTTATACAATCTTCCTAATATTATTAATGAAAATGATGAAAAACTAAAATTTACATTACCAACAAAAACTGAAATTATTGCTAGTGATGGTAATTATGAAAAAGCATTAGATTTAAAACTAAAAGCTATAGTTAAAGATGGTGCTTATGATTTACCTTATTTATACAATACAAATCAAGATAATAGTCTTTCATTAAATCCTAATAATTTAAAATTTGAAATTGATGAGCAAAATCGTAATTATATTAAACTATATCGTGGCACAAAAACATCATTTGGTTCGTTAATAATTTTTGCAAATCAACAAATTCCAAACGTTATTGGAACAAGTTATTCAAGCAGTAATGATTATTATTTAACTTGAGAGTATTGAACAAAATTAAATAATGCAAATGTTGATAATACTATAAAAACAAAATTATTAAAACAATTGATTGATACTCAAAACCAAAACGATTTAAAATTTAAAGCATTTAATTTCCAACTAAGTTCAAATAGTGGTGTAGAATTCATTAAAGACGAAGGCAAAATTATTGTTTATGAAAATATTAATGATAAACAAAATTCAAAAATTGCTTTAATTTATAACATTCCAAAAGTAATATCAAATCATGATATTTTTGAAACAAAACCTAATTCATTATTAACAGAAATTAATGTTTTACAATCTCCAAATAATGGTGATTTAAATAAAGCAATTAATAATCAAATTGAAAATCATTTAGATAATTTAATTGTTGAAAATAAATTATTTGGTTTAACTTATCAACCAAATACACCAATTACTTATTCATTAGATAATCATACAATTAATTTTGCCAACCATCATATTCATATTGTTAACCTTGAAGAGTATAAAATCAATAGTGAAAACTTATTTAGTAATGTATTAGAATACAAAAAATTAATTTTAGGTGAACATAGTTTAAAAGAGTTTGAACAACGTGAAGATGTTAGTTTATACAATAATAATGTAGATATTCAAAAAATTATTAGTAAAGCTGTTGAAATTAATTTAGAAGCTAAAAAAGTCTTTAAAGTTGGTTCAAAAATTGTTTTAGAAACAATTGATAAAACTAAACCAAACACAAAAGTTTATCTTATTTTTGTAGGTGCACCAAACTTTAGTACTGATTTAAACGAACAAATAACATGATTAAATGTTTATGATGCAATTGATTTTGCTAATCAACAACCAACATTTAGTACTGTTATTCAAAATCAATTAATAAAGAAAGCAATTTTAGATGCTAAACCAACTGTAAATGGATTGATTAAATTAGGACAAATTAAATTTGATCCAAATACAATGCATTTTGATTTAACAAAAAACAATCATGAATTAATTACTAACATTCACATTAGTGATGCAAAATCATTAGATTTGTTAATTGAAAATCCCCAAAAAATAGCTATTCTTGATTCATCAAACCTTGATACTTTTATTAAATTAGATAATAAAGTAAATATTGAAAAAGTACGTACTTTAATTACAGCTATTAAAAATGCCTCTAAAACGACAATTAATAATAAAGCAATTATTGATTATAATAGCATTGATGGAATTAATTTAATAACTCCAAATAATAAAATTTTTGACAAAATTTGATATGATGAGGCAAAACAAAATATTTGATTAATTGACTCAATTAACAATAAAGGTTATGCGATTACCAATATTCCAGATTTTACTGAAATTGTTATGGACAAAGATCTTGCTAAAAACCAATTTTTAGCAACAAAATCATTAACAACAAATGATTTATCACCAAAAACTTTAATTAGTAATTATTTACAAAACATTTCATTATCAACAAAACAAATTAATGATTTCACACTAAGTGGAGAAATTAGTTTTAATAATATTGAAAATTATTATGTAATTGCTTATGCAAGTAATCCAATTAAGCGTTTAGTTTTAATTGATCAAACAAAATATCATTTAGCCACAAGCGAACAAATTAATGCTCAACATAACTTTAATGATGTAAGTGCTTTTAAAAAACTATTTGAAGAAGTTAAAAAAACTAAAGATTTAACTACTTATGCAAATTTAGCACAAAATAGCGAATTAGATACATTAATTAATAATTATCATTTAGAAAAAAACAGTGTTAAATTATTAGTTGATAGTTACGATAACAAAAATGTTTTATTATTAACTGCTAATGATAGTGCGCAAAACTATCATGTTTACTTCATCTATAATTTACCAAAAATTACTGAACCTTCAAAACTAAAAATTCCAACTGTTTATGATTTTATTAAATATAAAGGTAATGAACAAAAACGTCTTGAAGAAGCTATTAAGAATGAATTAGATGAAACACCATCAAAAACAAATCAAACAATTATGATTTATGATCGAGTTATTGATTGAAATAATGCTAATGTAATTATTGATCGTGCTAATTTAAAAATTAAAATTGAAGATAAAACTGCTCAAAAGTATTTTGATGAAAAAACTTTTAGCAATATTCCAGAATTTAAAATTGTTAATGCTAATAATGCAAGTGATGAAGAAATTTATGAATTAATTAGCGCATTTAAAAAATTAAATACTGACAGCGAAGTTGACAAATCAAAAGATAATACTTTAGTTAATAATCTTCATCCTCAAAAACAAATTAATAATGAATTTTTAAATAATAAGATTATTAAAGAAAAAATTAAAGCAGTTTACGGTGATAATAATAATCTTTTTGCAGATTTAAATCACGTAAGTGTTGAATATTATTTAGAACCATCAAAACATAGTGATAATGATCGAATTATTATTCGTGTTTTTGATGCTCAAAACCAACTAACCCACGCATTAGTTATTACTAATATTCGTCGTGTTGTTAAAAATAATGTTGAAATTACAGTTAGTGAAGATGAGTTAATCTCTGCTATTGTTGAACATAATGATCCATCACGTGCTTATTTAACAAAAACAATTAATAGTATTAATGGCCAACAAATTACTGCTAAATTAGGCGATTTTACTTATAGCAAAAATTCAACAATTAATCAAAATAATGCTAAATATTATCTAGAAGATGGTAATCATGTTTTCCAACCAATTACTATTTTAGATGCGATTGATCCAATTCCTTACGCGATTAATTTAGAAGATGAAATTGTTAATATTAAAGAATATCAAAAAGCGTTTAATCAAATTAAACAAAATAGTGGTATTTTATTAAGTAATTTAAACAATCAAGAATTAAATAGTGTTGTTAACACTTATGGTAATGGCATGAACATTACTACAACAACTGTAGAAGTTCATAATAATAACATGTTGTTTAAAGATGGTAATAAATTATTAGTAGCTACAAAATTACCAATTGTTATTGATCTAACAAACACTACTGATAATGAAACAACTAAGATTCCAAGTTTTGATGAAATTGTTAAAATAATTGCTCATAACAAATCAGTTTTAAATGCTTATGAAGCTTGTTTTAAAGATACAAACAATTACCCAGTTAATGAACAAAAAATTACAATAGTCTCAAAAGCAAATAATCAATCTTATTCATTAAATATTAATAAAATGGTAATTAAATTTAATGATGATAATTCATTAACACTTACTGATTTATCAACAAGACAAACAATTAATTTAATTGTTGATCAGAAATTAGAAAGCAATAGTATTCTAGTAGTAAATGCTTTAGGAAGTGATGTTGATCAAGTTTTTGCATTCACACAACTAATTACATCAAAAGCAACACCAATGGCAATGACTGAAGCAATGAAACAAGCTACTTTTATTGTTAACAATCCTCTAATTCCTCAATCATTTTTTAATGATTTAACACATTTAACAATTAAATATTTAGTTGATCAAAACAAAATTGTTATTGAGAATACAAACAATAAACATTCAATTATTATTTATAATGTGCCACGAACACTAAAAGCAACAGATGTATATAGTATTGATGATATTGTTAAAGCAGATGTACGTGTTCAAAACTATTTAAAAAATAAATTAAATGATGCTTCAAAATACAATCAAACAATTCAATGAGGCGATTTAACAATCGAATATGCAAAAAGTCAAGAACAAGCAGTTAAAGTTATTAATGTTGGTTTAAATAATAATAGTTTAATTTCTTCGCCTACTAATTCATCAAAACCACAAGTTAGTGTTATTGATAAAATGATTTATCATTTAGGAATTGAAAAAATAGATGCAAGTGTTGAAATTAGCAATGTTGTTGATTTTGATAAATATCAAAAAACAATTACTGATACATTTAGCACTATTAATGCTAATGATTTACCAAAAGAATTAAAGCAAAAAGTCTTTAATGCTAACTATGGTAATATTGATTTAGCAACAGCACAAATTAAAAAAATTGTTGATCAAACAAATGCTAAAAATACAAAATTAGTGGTTTATGGAACTAATTTAACAAATCGACAAACACATGTTATTGTTATTAATAGTTTCCCTACAGTTTATAACCCAGCATCAGATAATGATGTATTAGCACCAACTGTTCAACAACTAACAGCAACGCAAAACATTGATCAAGATGCTTTATATTCACCAAATGATATTATGGCTGGTGTACTAAAGGACTTATTAAAAGATACTAATAATAAAATTATGCATACTGATTTTGATGCAAATAGTGTTTCAATTGTTGTTAATCGTCCTAATGCGAATATAGCTAATCCAACAAATAAAGATTATTCATATTCAATTACAAGTGCTCAAAAAACAATTACTTTAATTCCTAATGCGATTGTCCCTGAAATTTATGGTTATGATAGTGTAAGAATTAATCATCAAGCCTTAGATACTGCTCATTTTGAAAAAACTTATAATGAACTAATTAAAAATCAACAAGTAACTAATTTAACTACATTAAAAACAGATCAATTAATTAAATCATTAATTTCAAGTACAAGCATTGATCAAAAATTACAAGCATGATTTAAAGATGATGCTATCTTATCATCTAGTCGTGTAGTTTTTGATAAAACAAATAAACGAATTCTAATCTTAAATGATGATAAACACTTCTTAGTTATTTTTGGTAATATTCTAAAAGCTGCTACCGCTGATAATGCAACTAACAACGTATTATATACAATTAGTGATGTTGTGAATGCTAATGGTAATTTAGCTAATGTTATTACTAATAAATTAAACCGTTTACAACCACAAAAAATTAGTGTTAATGGTTATGAGTATACAAAAAACTTCACACCTGCTAATTTACAAACAGATGGTGTTTATTTATTACACGATAATGCAGCAACTTCACAAGACTTATATTTCATTGATGAAACGATTTATACTCATTATGATGCTAAATCATTCGCATTTAGTAATTTAGTTGATTTCTATAATAAAACAATTCTAAAACTACAACAAGCACCAATTGGCACACAATTAGATGCTTTAAATTTAGATTGTGTTGATTTTAATAATTTAATCCAAAATTTAGAATTTGATCAAAATCAAGCCCAACAAATTGTTTTAGGAAATGATAATGAACGATTAGGTATTATTGGTATTGATTGAAAAACTAAAAAATTAAAAGTAGTTATTTTAAGTTTACCAGCAATTAAAAAAGTTGATTTTGATTTAAGTTTAGAAGATGTAACTAACGCTGATGGTCAAAGTTTAGATGAAAAGATTGCTAATGCTACAAAACAAAAAATTCTTGCTGCAAATAGCACTAATAAGCAATTAAAAATTGCAGATCAAATTATTAACTTAGATGATCCTAAAATTACTTATCAAACAAAACCTAATCCAACTGATGCAAATAAGAAAATTGTGGAATTAGTTAAAGATAATCAAGTTATTGCAACATTAGTTTTAAGAAATGATACACCAAATGTTAAAGTTATTGATTGAACTTCAATTAATGCTACACCTTTACAAACATATAATGTTTTAGAAAACATTACTAAAAATTCAGCAATTGATACAAATTATCCTCATCAAAAACAAATTAATTGAATTAATTTAGCAAATCAAACAGATGCTCAAAATAACTTATTTAGTATTGATTTTATTGCTAAAGCCTTAGCTTCAAATCAAATTAGTAATATAAGTAATGAACCAAATCGTTCAATTGAATATAACCAAAACAAAAATGAAATCATTTTACGTTCAAAAAATACAACAGCTATTTTTATAAATGTATATCAAGTTGTTAATGCTAATTTAATGTACGATAGTGCACAAGGTTATATTAAAGCTGATAGTGAATTAATTAATTCTAAAAACCCATATCAAGCATTAGTTTCATATTTTAATAATTTACAAAAAGATTTTAAAGATCAAACAAAAATGTTAAGTGATAGTTTACATCATTATAAAGTAAGCGCTAATAGTGCAATTAATGATTTATCAAACACTTATCAAGATGCTTTCACATATGAATTTAGTTCAAATGATCAAACTAAAGTTTATGTCATTGATCAAAGACAATATGAAATAACACCAATTAATGCCCAACAAAAGTTCACTCAAAATTTAAATGATTTTGTTAAATTGCGTGATGCTTTAAGTACTAGCGAGTTTAAGAACATAAGTGATTATAATAATAAAATTATTAACCAATTTGCCCAAGAACATCAATTAATTGAACCACAAATTATTAAATCTAAACATGATAATAAGTTAGTTTTTGTTTTAGTTGGTAAAAAACTTATTGAACGTCATGTTGTTAATAATAATCAAACAACAAATGTTAGTGAGTATGTTGAATGTATCTATTTAATTAATGGATTACCAATTATTCCTGATAAATCAGTGTTGGCATTATTACCAAGTGATGATGAAATTATTAGCAATGGTGGAGACCAAGCAACCTTAATTCAACAAAAAATCAATGATCCAATTCGTTTCCCACCATTTGGTCAACCACCAATGATTGATTTTGGAGGTATAAAATTACAAATAGGAATTAAAAAGGTTGATGTCTTAACCGATGGAACAATTACTATTGTTGATGCAAATGATCAACAAGTTTCAATTCCAGCTTCAAATACAACGAAGATTTATGGTGAATATGATGTTGATATTTATAGTGATCAACCAAATGATGATGCATTAGATTTTAGATTCACTAATATTTTATTAGCTAAAGAATTATATGATGCTATTGATAATCAACAACCAATTCTAGGTGTACAACGACCCTTAACTGATGTCATTAAAAATAATGTTTTATTAAAGAAAATTATTGATAACTATAATTTAAAAGTTAAAAATTTAGTAGGTAATGATTGAGATTTAAGCAAAGCTACAATTAGTTATAATCGTATTAATAACACAATTATTATTCGTGATAATTTACAAACTAACACTTCAAATCCACGAATTGTAATTATTAAAAATGCTCCACGAATTATTGATGCTTATGATTTATATAATAAAGATGAATACTACTTTAAAGCTGCTGATTTTAATAATGATATTACAGCTTTAGTAAAAAATAAAGTTAAAGAAATTATTTCAAGTAGTAATAATGTAAGTTCTTACTTTATTGGTAATCAAATTGCAAATCAATATCAAACAATTACAGGATATGATAATTTAGCTAATATTGAAGCAGGCGAGCAAGCTTATGCTAATGCCCCTAATACTTGATATATTAGTTACAATAATTCATTACTAAAACGTAATCAACAAAAATTATTTATTATAGATAAAACACAATATCTAGCTACTCAAAATCCAAGATTAACTAATTTAGTAGCATTATATGATCAACTAAAAACAATTAATGATGATTACTTTAACGCAAGTAATTTAGAATATAGCGAATTAAAGCAAATTGTTCAACAAGCAATTAATGAACAAGATTTAAGCAATGTACGTTTAAAAATTTATCACCAAGTTTTAATTGTGCAAGCTTTAAATGATCAAAAACAAGTTATTAAAGATGTTTTAATTAGCTTACCTAAATTAATTGATCAATCAAAAGCTAAATTACCTTCAAAAGAAGACATTGTTAACTTTGATAAACCAATTAATGAATTAATCTTATTAAACTTCCAAGATGAAAATAAATTTGTTAGAAATAGTTCAAATCAAATTGAAGTGGATGGTGTTTTATTTAATCCATTTGAAGTAGATATTGTTCAAAATAATGATGGCACAATTTCTATTAATCAAAAAGATAGTCAACCACCTAAAACACTAGCAACAATTATTGCGAACAATCCTTCATATCCACAACGTTTATTTATTGATAATAAAGATAAAAAATATCATTTAGAACGTGACCCAATGGCAATTTATGAATTAGTAAAAATGATTAATAAATTACCAGCAAACGTTAATAGTTTTATTAATTTAACTAAAGAAATGAAACAAAATAGTTTCTTAAAACCAAAATTAGATGCTGTTTTCGAACCAAATTGATACAATACTACAACAACAAAAATACGTTATGATATTGCTAATAATCGTTTAATTATTGATAACAATAATCATAAGGATAATAAGATTTTAGTAATCAAAAATATTGATCGTGTTTTATTAGCAACAGATAATGATTACACACTATATACACCAAATACAATTGCTTCTGGTTATACAATCAGTGTGGCACAAGATTTTAGTGAACAAAAAATTAGTGCTGATGAAATTATCACTAAAGCGATTGCTAAAAACTTATTAAAAATGAACTTTTTAAAACCAGTTCACAATTTTGTTATTAAACTAAAAAACAATCAAGTTTTAGAACAAAATGATTTAACTTATATTAACGATTTAAATCATGATGTTTTTGCAGTTAGCACACAAGCACCAAAATCACGTCGTTACTTACAATTAACAACCGCTAATAATCAACAATATATTATTATTGATGATACATATTATCACTTTAGTAAAACAAAAGGTTTTGAAATCTTTAATGATAATTTAAGCTTTAAAAAACTATTTAATAACATTATAAAAGCTAACCAAAAATTAGAAATTACTGTAGAGATTGAACAAAAAACACCAGAGTTAACTAAATGATTAGATGAATTAAAACAAGATGATGGTTTAATTACATCTAATAATCCTAAATATTTAAATTCAACTTCTGGTCCTAATTTAGTTTTACGATATGAACAAGATCAAGTTAATTATGTATCAATTATTAATAATGTTCCACGAGTCCTTAGTGAAAAAGACATTAATTTACACTTACCAAGTGAAGCTGATGTTTTAAATAACCAAGGTAATTATGCTCAAACTATTGCTAAGATCTTAAAAGATCCAAAACAATACCCGCGAGATCCTAATAATAAAATTAATGTTAATGGTTTACTAATTGATCCAGATCAAATTAAAGTTATTGTTCGTGATGATGGCACAATTGATTTAATTGATAAAAATAATGCTAATTTACTATTATCAATTAGTCCAACGCGGGCACAACCAAATTATACAGTTATAAATGCTGAATTAAATGATGCTGTAGAAGCTAAGGCTTTATATGAATTAATCAAACAAACACGTGCTTTAATTCAAGCATTACCGCATCAAAAAAATATGAATGATTTATATCAAAGTGAAAAACAACGTTTAATAAATCACCCATGAATTATTAAAAATATTATTAGTGTTTATGAAGCAATTAACAACCCTGCTAACATTGTAACTGATTTTAAAAATTGAACAGTTGAATATAATCCTAACCTTGACAAACTAATTTTTAGAGGTATGAATACTGATCGTGAAAAACGAGCACAAACAATTGTTGTTAATAATGTAATTAAAGTAATTCGTGCTAGTGAACTTTATAGTACATTTGATATTTTAGTAAATAATAATGATCAAACTCTAATTGATGACGCAATTAATTTAACTATTAACCAAAAATTAGCTAATGCTAACCAAATAGGTGATTATTTAGTAAACAATCCTGTTTTAGTTAATAATTATTATGAAAATCATCATGCTTTAGTCAATAAAACACAACAAGCTAAATACAAAATTATTAGTGATCAAAACAATCATCAAATTGTAATTATTGATGATATTTTCTATATAAAAAAAGCTAAAGCAACAAGCATTTTCAAAGACTATTTAGCATTTAAAAAATTAGATCAAACTTTAGGTCTAAATAAAAATATTGATGTTAAATTAATGAACGAACAACAAGAATTTATTAACGATGAATTAAAAGATTATGTTTTAAAACTAAACAATCAAGAAGATTTAAAAATAACTGATTTAGTAATTACTAAAATTGATAACTTCTTTGTTATTAAAGGAACTTTATCAAATGGTAAATATATTGTTCAAAAACTTTATCAACTACCAAACGTTATTTCAAAACAAACAATTCCTTATATATCAATTGATGATGTTTTAAACGCAAATGGTGATGAAGCTTTAGCAATGCATAATTTACTGAAAAATAAAGCCAAATATCCTATTGATAAAAATGGTTTAATCAGACTTCAAAATGCACAATTAGATCCAAATAAAATCGTGGTTGAAAAAGATGAAAATGGGGATCTAAATATTTTTAAATTAGATGAAAACAATCAAAAAATTAAACCACCAGCAGCAATTATCTTAAGTAAATTAGGTAAAAATGATATTAAAGTAAACTATGTAAAAGTAGATGGTTCACAATTCTGACCATCATACTTACAAGAAATTATTGGTGATATTTATACTGCTAAGAATTTTGAAAGTATTGATGAACAAGTTAAACCTTTAAACTTAGTAAAAAATAACCAAATTATTCACGATGTTTTACCAAAAAATTTTAAAAATGGACCATTAGCAACAATTCAATTTGATGCACAACGTCATCAAATTGTAATAAAAGATAATGATACAAAAAATCCAAACGTTGTTGTAATAAGTACAAAATCAATTACTAATTCAAGTTTTAGTCGTGAAGAATTAGTTCACTATCGTGCTAAGAATGATTATTGAATGATTTGAGTGGCTGTTATTTCAATTGCAGCAATCATTGGCATTATTATCGGTGTTGGTTTATTAATTTATTTCTTTAAAAATAAACACTTAGGTAATAAGAAGATGAACAAAAATCTAAAAGTGAGAAAGATGGGTATAGTATATGGCAAAAAATAGTAAGAAGAAAAATTTAATACCAATAACCACTGGATTAGTAGCGACATCTGTTGTTGCCATTGGTTTTGGATTAGCAAAAAGCGAACAAACAAAATCAAAACTTGATTTTATTATTGAAAATGATCAACAAGATAATGAATATGCAGCTTTTAAACAACGTCAATCAATTGCAAAAAATAACACAGCACTTTTATTACCTTTTAATCATGAAATTTTAAATGCTTATGCAAGTTTATGTACAAACTTAGAAAATGCTAATGATGCAAATATTGTAAATTTAGATGATACAAAACGTGCAAACGCTTTAAAAATAGCCATTCAAAGAACTTTAAATAAAAATTTAAAAAATGGATTTAGTAATGAACATGTAGAATTAGCACAAAATAAATTTAATGAAAACGATATAGCTGTTGATTTTGTTTCATCAAATAATAATGTTGATAAATTTAAAATTAAGATTAAAAACCAAGATATTGGTGAATTTAGTGTTCCTAAATTTAGTGTTAAAGTTGTTGATTCATCTAGTATGTCAGAACTTTATAAAGCTTTAGTATCTTCATATATTAGCTCACTTGATACTAAAAATAGTATTAACATACCGCGTTTTGATATTTTTCATAAACTATTAAATAATTTAAATGATAAAAACCACGACAAATTCGTCGTTGGAAGTATTTATTATAAAAATCTAATTGAAGAATTGGTTGACACTCAAAAAAATAATTGAAATGATAATGATAATAAAGCTTTCGATTATTTAAATGCTAAGTTATGATATTCAAAAAAAGATAAGGCTTTATTTGTTTATAATAACAATCAAAAACGAAGTTTTATTTTTAAAAATTGAGATGCATATTTAAATGTAAGTGATGTTTTATCATATCAAGATATTTATACAAACGATGATGGTTTTAATCCTCAAGGTAGTCCTTTTAAACCAATTAATGGTAATTTAGCTAATATTAAAAAAGCGTTTGAAACAAAATATAAAGCTAATACTAATTTCAAATTAGGAAATGAAGGGATAACAAGTTATACATCAATTTCTGATACTAAGACATTTACAACAGGTACTGAAGTTCAATACATTCGTTATCCTTCAAAAAATCCGCAAAATGTTATTAATAATCCTAATTTGAAATATCGTTATTGAGAAATTAGTGATAATAATGGTATTCAATATAAATTATTTGAATCGCAACCATATATTCACACAACAGGTGGATATATCGTTGATCTACAAACGACTCCTAATTCATATGATCCAAAAGCAAAATCTTTTTATCGTGAAGTGCAAGAATTATATGACGCATTTGGTGGTAAAAAAGAAATGACAATGGATAAATTGATTTCAATAAATCCTAATAATTATTTTTTGCGACGTTTCTTTTTATTGAATGTTAATAAATGAGAATCAGAACAAAAAGTTCCAAGAGGCCATTTGAATAATAATGATTCACGTTCATTATCAATTAGTTATACAAACGACAATGTAAACACAATTGACAATACAATAAACGATCCTAAAAACATCATTTTTAAATTAATTAACTTAGGAAATCGTCAAGGATTAATTGTTGAAAATGCTGTTTCAAGTAATGAGGTTTGATATGACAATATTGCAGGTCATCAAGTTAATATGTTTATTGATGATATTCCTAATATTATAGATGATTCAAAATATCGTGCGCCTACCTTTGATGATTACTTAAAATATATGTTTTCACCTAACTATAATGTGTTAACAGAAAACAATAAACCAACACATAGTTTATTAGATTATGGAAGTAATTCTTCTTATAAAAATAAGAACGTTAAACTTCACGAATTTGATAAAGACCGAATGCATCGACAAAACGGTTGAGTAATTAATCAAATTCTAATGGCCGAACATGGTCATGATGGTTTTGTTAATTTTTTAAATCGTCGCATTCCCTATGCTCTTTTACAACCATGATTTTTTTCAAAATATGATGATTTAACTGCTGAAGATAGTCAAAAACATTTTGGTGTTATTGAATTTTCTCCTGATGATAAATATGCTAAAGTTCATGGATTTGTTAGATATCGTCAAGGTGTTTTTGCACCATTGAATCCAACACAAGAACACGAGTATGGATGAAATCAAAATCATCAAAATAATAACGGTGGTTCAGCTATTTGAGTATGAGCGAACACTAATAATGTTGGAGCTTTAAAAGATGATGGATTAATGAATACTTACAATACGATTTACGGTATTAGTAATGCTAAAGAAATTGATTATAACAATCCTAATCCTGATTTACCACCTCCCACAGATTCTTCATTTGGAAATCAGCATGATTATCATATCGATAAAAAAGATAATGAGCCAGCGAAAAAAAAATTATATGATCCATCAACTAATTTTGATGTTCGTGAAGGATTTATCAACAGTTTCTGATTACCAGAAGTTAGAGATTGAAATAATAATAAGATAAATGTTTCTTTAGCGGGAGCAAAATTTTTCATTGATATGTTTAAAAAACGTAATCCCAATGCTACTAGTGATGGATTTAATGCTGAACTAATAGAAAATCGTTATACACATAAAGATGCTAATAATCAATTAAAGTTAGGAGTATTAACAGGGTTAGAAACAATTCAATACTACCCAGATTTTTCAAAAATTGTTATTTCAGATAATGGTTATTACCATGATTGGGATTCAAAAGCTAAAAAACTAGTTTTAAAACGTCGAATGAAAGATAATAAAATTAATCCAATGTATTTTGTTGTCTATGCTATGAACAACACTGAATTAGGACATAATATTTATTCTGCAATTGATTTAGCAAAGGCTAATTGAGATAAAAAACAAGCAATTAGAAATATTTTAGATAATGCAAAAGATTCAACTAATATTAAAGGTGCAAAAATTGTAAGTAAGACTTTTCATTTAATCAACCCCCATTTAGGTGAAGGCAAATATGTAGATAATAACGGTCATGATGTTCGCAATATTTCTTTTAAAAATGGTATTAAAAGTGGAGATGAAGAACGAAATTCAATTGTTTTCGAATCAAAATTTGGTGATCAAAGACAATTATTAATTTATGATTTTGACTACTATCAAAAAGCTTTTGAAGATGGTGAAAAGATTTTTGGTGAAGACATTGTTGATTTTAATAATTTTTACAAAGGCGTTCTTAATGAATGTATTGATCAACAAACAAAACAAATTAAATATATTGATTTACCACAAAATGGTGTTACAGCAACAAGAATTAAAAATTTTATTGTTAATAAAGAATTTAAAACTGAAAACAATAATAAATCACTTATTAGCAATCCAAGCCATATAAGAATTGCTAAAGTCAATAATAAATTAATTATTAATTTTAGAACTGGTAATTATTTACCTGGTGATACACCAGCTAACTTATTAGATAAAACAAATTTATATTATCAAGAATATAACATCTTAGTTGAAAACTTACCACTTTACTATCGTGATATTGATGTTCATGTTAACATTCCAGAGCTAAAAAATTTAGCAGAATCACAAAAAACATTTAATGAAAATATTTTAGCTCAATTAAATGAAAAACATCGCGATCCAAATAACGCTAATAAAATCACTTTCGGACCCGCATCTAATCCTGATTTGGTAGCTGATAATATTAGTGATTTAGTTATTAATAATATTGATTATGATCATCAAATTTTTGAAATTTTAAACGTTAAAACTAATCAAAAAGTTAAAATTAAAGCAACAACAAATCTAATACCTCAGGTTAAATACATTAACGCTTCAGCTTCTGTAAATAACAAAATTAACAATAAAGATTACGAAAAAGATTTAAATTATGTTAACTCAGTTATTTATAATCAAGTTATTAAATTAACAAATGATAACGCTAACCCTAATAAAGGTAATCCAGTTGCTTACATTAATGTCCCAACAAGTAAATCAACAGATGCTAATGCTAATAATATTGCTTATCAATTATTTCGCGAATTTGATGAAACAACTGGTAATTATCCAAGTAATTTAGATAAAAATTCAACTAGTGCTCAAATTCGATATGATGCTAATAATCATCTACTATACTTACTTGATTATGGAACAACAACTAAAAAACCAGCTGCATTAGTAATTCGTTTAATGCCTAATACAATTTGATCAGCTAATTTAATTGATAAAAATAAAACAACACTTTATAAAAATAATGAAGGCCAAGATCTATTTATTAATAAAGTATTAGAAAATAAGGGCGATGTTCTTAAAACAATTAATCAATTGATTAATAATTTTGATCAAGTAAATAATCAAAAATATATTGGTGGATTTAGTTTAATTAACCCACGTGCTATAGCTGAAAAACAAAACAATTTAATTCAAATTAAAAGTGATGATTTAGTTAATTCAAATGATTCAACAACAAAACGAACACGTAGTATTGGTTTATATGATCATTATAGTTATTTTTTAAATAATGTGGACGGTGCCGAGTTATTTGAGGACTATGTAAAATTATTAGAAACTATTAAACATTCCAAAAATGATGATAATACCATTACTAATGGCTTTAAATATGACTTAGATAAAAATAATGATTTAGTAATGATTAACAATAGTAATGATTTTAATAACAATGTTCGTAATAAAATTATTAATGGTCAATTAAGTAGTGTTGAAGATGATAAAGTTAAAATTAAATATGTTGAAGTAACTAATGCTGATGGTACAAAATTTGGTCGTTTTATTGTTAAAGGTTTTATTAGTGAAAATGATGAATTAAATAAGGTTGCAATTTATAATATTGACCATATTCCTAATATTGTTGAATCAAATGAAACAACATTAACAATTCCTACTTTAAGTGAAATCATTGCTAATGATGGCGATGAGTTTAAAGCTTTAAAAACAAAATGATCAAGTTATAGTGGAAATAATTCAATTTATAATGCAAGTACTAAAGAAATTACTATTGGTTTAGCTAAATTTAATTTAGATACTGCTATTTTTAGTGTTGATGAAAAAACACGTAAATTTTTAATAATCCGCGATCCTAAAACGCTAAAAACTTTAGCAGTGGTTATTTTAAAAACGCCTCTTGAACGAGTGATTGCTAAAAATAAATTGTATGAACCAGAATTTGTGGTTGATAATCACATGAATTTAAGTGATGCTATTGCTAAAAAAATAATGACAACAATTGGATCATCATTTGACGATAACTATAATTTAGCTGGTTACATATACCAAAATGAATGTACTGTTCACAATAGTATTAATGATTATCAAATTAAAAATGGTTCACAAACAATTCATGTATTAGATGCTTATACATATGAAAGAAACAATGATGCTAATTCACAAGGTTATTTTAGTGGCTTAGAAATTTTTAAAGACACCAATGCTTTTAAAAAATGAAGTTTAACAATTACTCAACAATTTAGTAATCTTAAAAATAATGATCTTGCTGTTAGTCAATTAAAAGCTTGATTAAATCAACAAACAAGTATTAATTATGCTTTTAAAAATACTAACCAAACACATTTACAAATTCGTAAGTATAAAGATAAATTATTGTTAATAAGTAAAATTGAAAATCAACCAATTCATTTATTAACAATTAATAATTTACCAGATGAAATTTTAGATAAATCAATTAATCTTGAGATTCCAAGTCTAAATGAATTAATTGAAAATCATACAAATCTAAAAGATGAATTAATTAAGCGTTTACTAAAGCTTAATAATAACACTACTACATTTAGAATTGAAAATCGTGATTATAATAAAGATCAAGCCCAATTTGAATTTGATTATGAAAACAATAAAATTGTTATCAAACAAAATGATCAAGTTGATATTATTAAATGTTCAAAAAATTTAGTATCAATTAAATATGTTGACGCTAATAATACTAAACCACAAGGTAATCAAACAAAAACAACAATTGCTTTTAATGATTTAAATAATGCTGTTTATATTTCTAACTTATATAAAGAAATTCATAAAGCAATTGATTATACATCAAATGATAAAGGCGCAAAATTATTTTCAAATTTACCAGCAGATGTTCAACTTGGTGATGTATTTAATTTTAGAAAACAATTTGACGAATTAACAGTTGATTTATTGTTTAATAACAAAAAAATCTTTGATGCTAATTCACGTGCTTTAACAATTAAATATGATGCTAATCATGATCAATTAATTATTAAAGATAATGATAAAACACCAACTGCTTTAGTAATTACTAATTGCAATCGTTATTTAGATAATCCAACTCTTGTAATCCCAGCTAATATTGCTACTTCACCATCTGTTAATCTAGAAATTAAAAAAGTATTAACAGATACTATTAATAACATTGCAGTTAGTCAAAATAACACAAAACGCATTGGTTATTATGATGTAATTAATCCTATTTATAATTACGCTAATGCTAATGAATTATATGCTCGTATTGATTATCAAAATAATGTTAATGAGCAAACAAATTCATCAAAACCAATTTATTTAATTAGTATTAATAAATACCACGAAAAAGCTTTAGGAAATAATTTAGATTTAACACCAAAAACTTTCTATCAAGTTAAAAAAGTTGGTTTAAATAAATTTGTTAACTATAGTTCATTAGATGGTGAACAACAACAAATTGTTCAAAAGATTTTTAATGAAGCAATTAAAAATCATGGTAAATTTGATGATTATAAAGATTTAAAATTCAAATACATTATTGAAGAACACGAAAATCATGAACGTGAAAACTGTATCTTGTTTAGTGCAACTAAAAAAGATCAAGCTAACTTTAAAGAAGATCGTACATATTTCTTTAAAGTATGTAAACTTGTTAATGTAGTTGATGATAATAGTGCTTCATTAAAAACACCAACAGTTAATGATATCATTAAAGCTAATTTTGACTATAACATAGCATTTAAGTCAAAATGAATTAAAAATAGCAACAATGAATATGTTATTGGAACGGCTAAAATTAATGAGAATAATATCCAAATTGATTTAGCTGATTCTAAAGATTATGTTATTGTTAAAGATAAAACAAAAGATAATAATAAACAAATCATTGGTTATGTTATTTTAAAAACACCAATTGAAACAGTGCGTCAAGTTTCATATCATGAAGTACCACCACAAGAATTACAAACAATTTTAAAAATTGCTAAAAATTTCTTAGAAGTTAACAATATTGCGCAATCTCGTGAACAACTTTACACACTAAAACACTTATTACCAACTGAAATTGCTAATTTTGATAAAAATACTATTAGTGTTGAACTACGTCCTGATGGTAGTATTTTATTATTTGATGCCAAAAAACCAAGTGCAAATTATTTAATTTTGAAAGATGTGCCAAAATATCTTGAAGCTTCAAGTTTTTATAACTTATTAGATTTAATTACTTTAAGTAATGAACAAATTAATCCAGTTAACATCTTTAAAACAAAATGAAGTGTTAATAAACGAGTTGGTGGAAAACAAGTTGTTGATCCTATTGAAAATCAAACAAAAACACAACCACATTTTTACGTTTTTAATGAAAAAGACCATCCACAACAATTCATTTATATTTACGATCCACATCTTTATTTCACTAATACAATCAATGCTAAAGATAATCATAATACACTAAAAATTAATGAACAAAAATATCGTGTTTCAGCCTTAGCTGTAGGTACAAGAAAAGCGCCCCTAGCCCAATTAAATAATGAAGAAATTAATAAATTATTAACTGATGCTAACTGAGATATTAGCGATGCTAAAATTCAAATCTTTGGTTCAAAAATGTTAGTCATGGCTAAAGATAAAAATGATCAAAACAAAATTAAATATGGTTTAATAACTAATTTACCAGAAGTTTTAGATCCTTGCGGTTTAAATATTCCAAACGAAAACCAAATTATTTATGATAGTTTAGGTGATGTTAATGATGCATTAGCAAAAATGTTGGCTGATGAAAAACGTACACCACGTGATAGTAATGGTAAGATTTTAATTCGTGATGAAGCAGTTGATCCAAATCAAGTTGAATTAATATATAACACCAATAATGGTTCTATTAAATACAATTTAAATCATGTCGCAAAAGAACCAATTAATCCCATTTCTTCTCTTGGTTATTATAAAGTTGTTGATGCTAACACTAATCGTGCTCGTTTAAGTCATGAACATTCTTATGAATTAATTCAAAAAATTAAACATGATTGTCAGATAAATGACGAAGGTCATAAACTTTTAGGCGATTTAAAAAATGATCTTTATCTTCAAGAACATTTACCAGCAGATTTAGATCCAATAAATTCAACAATTGAATATGATTTAACAAGAAATTTAATTATTATTCGTGGTACTAATAAAGATATTAATAATCAAATTAACAATAGCCGTTTAATTATTAAAAATGTTCCTAAAGTTGTTAATCCATATGTAATTGGTTTATATACAATTGATGATGTTATTAATAATTTAGGTGATACTAAAAAAACTTTAGAACAAAAATGACAAGCAATTAATGCTGTTAATAGTGAAAAAACACTTGGTGATTATACAATTTTAGAACCTACACAAATTAGTAATAGTTTGTCAAACAATAAACAAGTTCTAAAAATTGAATCAACAATTACTGATGGTGATCAATTTAAAAAAGCACCAATTTATTTATATGATCCAATTAACTATGTTAAACCAATTGATGCAACTGCTCAAAATGTGTTTATTAACAAAAATGATTTAAAAAATATCTTAGATCATTCAACAAGTGAATTTAAAGATATTAATTCACAAAATCAATTATTAAATAATTCAATTAACATGATTTTAGATGCTAATGGTTTAATTAAAAATCAAAAAATTAAACAAGTTCGTGTTAATAATCAATTAGTTTTTGTTATTAGTGGTTACACAACAAACAATGTTCAAAAGATTATTATTTTACAAAACTTACCTTATATTATTTATACAAATCTTGATGATGAAAATAATGTCATTAAAGTTATTAATGTTCAAGATCTATTAAATGTTGACAATAATATTAATAACCAAAAACAACGTTGACAAGCGGCTTTTGCTCAAGGTTTTAAAAAACAAGCCATTGCTAATAACTTTATGATTAATGGTAATAACTTTGGTATTACTGAAAACTCACAAATTCAAGTTCAAATTAATGATACTAATGATCCAGTAGAAATTAATGTTTTTGTTACAAATAACAATGTACAAAAACTAATTGGAACAATGGTTATTCCATTAAGTGCATTACCACAATTTAAAATTGTTAACCAACCGCAAGCTTGAGCTAATGATCCTTTAGTAGCAAACGAATTCTATAATAAACTAAATGATCAAACAACTAATTCATTAACATCATTAATGAATGATGAAGCCTTTAAAACAATTGTTCCAAAAGATTTTAATCTTCAAGATCAAGTTTTAAGTATTGTTAATGATGTTAATAATAAAGGTTTATATTTCTTTAATAGTACAACTTTAGTTTTAGTTAATAAGACTATTAGAACAATTAATTATCATGATCTATATACAATTGAAGATGTAGCAAAAAATGAAAATGATGTTTTAGTGACAATTAAACAAAAACTAAATGAAATTCTTGCTTTAAGCGATAATAAACGTCGTATTGGTAATTTAAATATTCCATTAGGTATTGATGTTGATCGTAAAGATAAGAACTTTAATACTTTATTTAAAGATGATTTTGGTCGTGTATATATTATTGATCAACACACATATCGTCGTGGTATTGATGCTAGTTTAGTATTTGATAATTATGTTTGACTAAAAGAATTAATAACAACACTATCAGCCACTGATTCACTACTTAACGCCCAAGCTTTAAATAATCAAGAATTAATTAAAATGCTAAAAGCAAATCAATTAGATCCAAATACAACAATGGTGAAATTGATTGATATTAAAAATACTAAAGCACTAATGTTAGTTGCAAACGATACATCAACTGCTTCTGTTTTTGTTATTACTAATTTACCATTAGTTGTTAATGAAAAAGAATTCAATCATGCTTTCCCATCAATTACAGATATTATTGATAACAATGGCAATATTAAAGAAGCAATTTTAAACAAATTTAAAAATGAACAAAACAATATTACAATTAATAATCAACAATATAACATTAAAGATTTAAATACTATTGTTAACAAAGATGGTTCAATTACTTTAGTTGCTCCACAAAATGTACGTTTAACAATCGTATCAAATAATCCATTACCAAGTGTTTATAGTGAAGATGCAAACGAAAATGAATACTTAAAAATTTATAAAGTAACTAAAACAATTTTAGATAATGATACAACAGCTACAAATAAAAGTATTGCTTATACAAAAGTTAAAGAACTTGCATTTATTAAAGAGCTAATTAATCGAGCCTTTGCTGGTGTAAATATTAATTTAGATCAAGCTATTGTTAAATATGATAAAGCTACAGCTAAATTAACAATTTATCAACCAACAAATGATCATAATTTTGGTAATTTATTAATTGTTAATAATATTCCACAAGTTATTGAAGCACGTAGTTTATACACAGTTAATGAAGCAATTGATAATATTGATAGTACTGAAACTTTAATTACCAATAAACTAAAAGCTTTAAGTTTAAATAATCAAAATCAATTCCAAAACTTCCATATCGCTAACCAATTTATTGTTAATAAACAAAACAATACTAATTACTATGTTAGTGCAACAAAAGATGTAAATGATAAGATGAGAAATCTTTTCATTGTAGATCAATATCAATATGTAAATCAAAAAATTGATGGTAGTGCAGTATTTAATCAAATTAATGCCTTCGCTAATTTACAAAAACAATTAAAAGCAAATGAAACTAACTTTAATAAAGAACAAATATTAGCTAATGGTTTAGATCAACAAGTATTAAATAATGATGAATTTAATAAATTTGCTCAAGCAAATGAATTATTTAAAAATAATCCTCAATTAATTAGTGTTCCAAACCAAAATTACTGAATTGTTTACGCTGATCACAACATTGCTGTTATTAATCATTTACCAAACGTTGTTGATGAAAATGATGCTTTTGAAGCAGGTAAACAATTACCTAATGAATTTGATGTGATTGTTAATAATGGTGGTAATTATAAACGAGCGATTATTAATGCTTTAAAAAATGAAAATCAACAAATTATTGTTAATAAACAGATTTTTAATCCTCAAATTGTTAATATTGCAGTTAATAATGACAATACAATTAGTTTTATTGATCCTCAAACATTAGTTAGTGTTAATGTTGTTGTTAAAACTAAGATTCCATCATATCAAGTTTATGATGCTAATATTCATAAAGGTTTTAGAAATCTTAATGAAGTCGCTAAATTACGTGCTTTATTAGAAAAGATTGCTAATAATCAAAATAACAATCAAACCATTGATTGAAATGCTATTAGTCAACTTGGTATACTAGTTGATGAAAATAATCCAATTCGCAACACTGAGATTTATCCATCAAGTTTTGGCGAACAAGCAAGCTTTAGTTTTATTAAAGATCAGAATCGTTTAGCAATTAAGAGTGCTGACTCTAACAACCCTTCATATATCATTGTTAATAATATTCAACAAACAATTTATGCTAATGTTATTTATAACAATATTGATGTCATCGAAAACACTAATTCAATTACAAAAACAATTACAAACATACTAAAAAATTTAAGTAATAATAATCAAATTAGTTTGGGATCATTTAATTTAAATGAACCAATTGATATTCAAACGTTAAGTGATAGAAACTATTTAATTCGTGATAAAAATGAAAATAAAGTTTATGTAATCGATGGTCGTATTTATGATCAAGTACCAATTATTGGTGAAAATGTTTTTGATTCACTAAAAGATTTATATCGAATTAAAAAGATTTTAGGAAATGAAAAAGGTAATCTTAAACGTTTTGGTCAATTAGCTGATGTTCATGGTTTAATCAAATCAAAAGTTTTAACAAACATATTAGTTAATGCTAAGAACTTTGATTATGATAATGTTACTGTTCAAGTTATTAATGAAAATTTATATGTTCTTGAAGGCTATGACAAACTTGCTAAAGCTAAACGAGTTGTTGCTTTTGTTAATATCCCAACTGTAGTTGCTTTAAATGATAAAAATCGTTCACCTTTTACTAAAGTAAGTGATGATGAAGTGGCTAAAACTAATGGTGATGTTGGTGCTGCTTACTATAATCAATTAGTAGCTAAAGCAGTTGGTGAACCAAAAACAGTCCAAATTGATCAAAAAACTTATCCATTAGATGAGATTGGTGTTCGTTATTTAAAAGATGGTACAATCCAAGTTTATAAAAAAGGTTTACCTGGCGAAAAAGATTTACCAATTATTTCAATGGTTGAAGATCAAGATAGTAATGAATATATTATTAAAGATGCAGTTGATGGTCCATTCTTTAATCATGAAAATCAAGATAAAACTAATATTAATAATTTAATTAATGCAATTAATGATGCACAACCAATTGATCCAAATAATGATCAAGAAAAATCATTAAAACAAGTTTTAGATCATAATCCTGATTTAGCAAATTATTTAAAACAAAATAATTTTGACACTAATAATACAGAAGCAAGTATCAAATATGATCCAATTAATAATCAATTCATCATTAATGATCATCATAATCCATCAAAAGTTGTAATTATTAATAGTGTTCCTAAAGTATTAGAAGCAATTAGTATTTATCAACCACAAGATGTATTAATTAATTCAAATGATGTTACAATCACCTTAAACAATAAACTAAAAGCATTAGCAAAACAACATCTTGAATTCGTGTTAGGTCGAAAATATAGCGTTAAAGCACCATTTACAGTATCTATTAATAAAGCTAGTCAAAATGTTATTCAAGATGCTAATGCGACAACATCTGAAATTACAATTATTGAACCAAATAAATATGCAAACGATTATTTAGATGGCACAACTATTTTTAATAAAATTAAACCTTATAAAAAACTTTTTGATTTACTAAAAGTTAAAAAAACTTTATCATTTGCTAAAAATGAAATTAAATCAAACGAATTAATTAACTATTTAAAAGGTTTAAATATTGATTTAAGTGATGCACAATTAGTTTATGTAAATGATCATATTTGAATGCTATCATTACCATTAAACCAACCAAATAACTTACCTAATATTTATGGTATTGCTACAATTCCATATGTTGTTAACCAAAATGAATCAATTATTCATTTCCCAACTGATGATGAAGTCATTGCAAATAAAGGTTCAATTGAAGAAGCAATTAAACAACAAATTAAGCAATTAAAAACAAATAATGTTGGTAATGTAATAATTGATGGTAAAGAATTAAATCCAAACTATGTTGATGTACAAGTTGAAGAAGATGGTACAATCAAAATCCTAACGTTTGATCCTTTAAAACCAAATATTAAAAAATTAGGTGTTGCTATTAATCAAGATGATGATAACTTTAAAAAACCACATTATTACCAACAAAATGGTCAAGACATTAACCATCGTGATACAAAACTAATTTATGATTTAATGAATAAACATAACATTAGTGAAAACAAAAATGTTGTTCAAACAAAATTAACATTCTTATTAGCAAACGAACAAATCAAAAACAAACTAAAAGACAATGATCAATTGATTGATTTAGATTTTGATAGTAGCTTAATAACTTATAATCCTTTACTTGAGAATATAAGTATTAGTGGATTTACAAAAGATCATACTAATAAAGTTTTAATGGTAATCACAGCGATGAAAAATGTTATTTATGCTCATGAATTATATAATAGTGGACTAGTAACAAGTAATAGTCCAGTTGATGAATTAATGAGTCAATTACTAAATCCTCATAATCGTGATGCAAATAATAAAAATATTTACTTAATTGGCGCAATTAAATATCGTTTACGTGATCCATACTACTTACCATTAGAACAAAAATTAGATAATGATTCAATTATTAGCGATGCTGATCGTAAACAAGTTTATGTTATTGATAAAAATGTTTATAAAGTTGCTAGTGATGATGAACGTAAACAAATTATTAATTCAAATCTACTAGATTTAGAAAAAACGATTGCTAAATTAAATGAAAAACCAGCAACATTTATTAATGCTAATAATTTAGAAGATCAAACTTTATTAAAAAATTTACAAGATAATAATATTAATCTTAATAAAGCTAAAATTGCTTTTGTTAATGATTGTTTACAAGTTGTAGCAGTAAATGATGATGGTACAACAAGTACTTATAGTATTCCAAAAATTAAAAATGTTGTTTCATCAAATTATATTCATATTGCTAACGATCGTGATGTTATTGAAAATAATGCTGCTTTAGTTTCTGCTATTAAAAATGCTTTAAATAATGAAAAACTAAATCCACATGTTAATAATCAAGGTAAAATTCGTTTAGGTAATCAAATTATTAATCCAAAAACAGTAATTGTTGAAATTGAAAAAGATCAATCAAATAAACCAACGGGAAATGTTTTAATTAAAAAACAAGACCCAACAAATTTAGCAAATCGTGTTTTAGTTGCTAAATTATTAACAAACAAACAAGATCATGAAGTTGTTTCAACAAATTACCAAGGATTTAATGGATATGATTTAAATCAATCAAGTTTAGCTGATTTATTACGTGATTTAAATGAAAGTTTACAACAAAAAAACATAACAAAAACAAGTGTAGAACAATTTAAAGATAGTATTGTGTTTAAACAAATCGTGCCAAAATCAATTGATTTATCAAAAACAACAATTGAATACAATAATAGTTCACACTCAAAACTTGTTATTCGTAGTAATAATCCATTAAACAAACGTGTTTTTGTAGTTTACAACTTACCAGAACCATCTTCAAAATTAGAAGCTAATACAAATAATGAAATTAAACGATATGGTGATGATCGTGTACGAATATGAGCACCAATCGTTGCAACATTATTAGCAATCATTGTTTCTATAAGTGGTATTATCATTGGTTTAAAATTACGTAAGAAACGTAAAGAAAAATAGATAAAAATATTTATGAATAAAAAAATGACCCCCCTTGCTTTAAAGGAGTCATTTTTTATTTTCTATCTAAATAGAATTAGTTTTTATTTCTTGTTTTTAAAAAATCTTCTCATCCAAGAATTGAGGCGTTTTGACTATATAAATCTTCTTCACCACTTTTAACATATTGGCGTGTTTCATCACTAAAACGACGATCAGTAAAGGCTCAATTCTTAATTTGTTTACCTTCATCCATCATTTTCTTAAATGCTGAATTTTTAATTAAACCATGTACACCCATTAAGATTAAATTAACATTTAAGTTTTTAATAGGTTCATAATTAGTTGTTGTTCAATTAACATGATCTCCTTTAATGCTAACTGCTTTAACATTACTTAATTGTGTTTTTATTACATCATTTAAATAATATGCTAACTCAGGATCTTCATGAACACTAGTTGATAATTCACCTTTTACTAATAAATCTGGTTTTAAACCTAAAGCAATACAAATATCTAAAACTTGCGAATTAGTTGCTCAAATTTTTCAATCAGCACGATTTTGATCACGATGTCTTTTAAATGGTGAATCTATATTTGATTTAATTATTTGCACACCATCTTTAGTTTCTAATTCATCATTTGATAATAATTTTCTTAAAGTTGGAATTTTAAATTTTTCTTGTGCTTTTAAATGCTCTAATTCATCTTTTGGCATTCCAAATGCTTTTGATAGTGTATATAGCATGCGATGCATGCCAACAATGCCATAACTTGCATGTCAAACAACACTCATAGGTAAGGGAATTAAATCTTGTTTTTGATTTGCTTTTAAAAATTCACGCGCTATATAACCTTTATAATCTTGGTCAATCATTCAATTAGCAAAATCTTGAGTAATTTTTAAATTACGTTCTCCATTTTCATTATAAATATTAGGTACAATAGCATCATCATAAATATAAACAACCTTATCTGCAGTTTTAGCAAATGAACTTTGTAATTTAGTTGCTAAAACACCTTTTTCAACTAAATTACCTTTTGATGAAACCAGTGAACCAAAAGATTTTCATGTATCTAAAATATCAACAGCATCCATAGATTTAGGTGTTGGAAAAAATACTCCTAATCCTGGTAATGCTTCAAAATCAGGTTTAGCATACAATAGTGGATATTCAGCTGGTAATAATATTCCAGGTGCATTGATTTGATTATCATCTTTTTGAAAAGGAGCGTAATTAATTAAAAATAAAGCCGTTTTCTTTTGTTCGCGTCATTTCTTTCAAAATGGTGAATTAGCATACATTTTAATATCATCTTTAATTGTTTTAATTACATCTTCGATTTGTGCACTAAAAGTTTGCTTATATTCATTTTTATCAATTAATGATTTAAAATTTTTTGATTTTGTTAAATCAACATATTTATCTAAATCTTTTGCAAGTTTACGAGCTTGCTGAAATGGACTATTTCATCAATGAACTCAATCAATAAAATTATCCTTGCCTTCTTTTTTATTTAGTATAGCTTCAATAATTTTATTTGTTTGCTCTTGTGAGTTAATCTTTGTTTTTTGATTATTTTGTTTTGAACAAGCAACAATGCTAATCGTTGATATTGCACCCACAAATAACAATGCGATTGTTGAAGTAATAATCTTAATCTTTTTCATAAACTATTTATCCTATTCTCTCATTTAATAATATAGTTTATATCATTAAATTTATAGGGTATTTATTTTAATATATCAAAAGATTATTAATATTAAATAAATAAGGAAAAAAGATAGTAATTCTATTATTTAAGTGAGACCATAAAGTAATAATAATTTTTTAAAATAAACAACAAGAAATGGACTTTTTTACCTATATATAATAATGAAGGACAATAAAATAATATTGTGTATTAATTTTTGATAACTTTTTAGTATAATATTACATAGTTACATCTAAAAAATCCAATATTTTTAATTTTTAAAACTTATTTATCGTAAATAAGATCATTTTTCAAGGAGAGAAAAAATGCAAAAGTCTTCAATGCTTAAGAAAGAAGCGGCCATTGCTCGTCGACAATGATATCTTGTTGACGCAACTGACTTAGTTTTAGGTCGTTTATCTGTTAAAGTAGCAGATATTTTAAGAGGAAAAAATAAAGTTGATTACACACCAAACGTTGATGCTGGTGATTATGTAATTATTGTTAACTCAGATAAAGTTGTTTTAACTGGCCAAAAGGCATTACGTGAAAATTGATATAATCATTCACACTACATTGGTGGTTTAAGAACACGTAGTGGTGAAGAAATGATTAGTAAATATTCAGATGAACTTATTCGTCGTTCAGTTAAAGGAATGCTTCCAAAAAATAAATTATCAAAACAAATTTTAAATAAATTATTCATTTACAAAAATGATAAACACCCTCACGAAGCTCAACAACCAACTATTTTGGAATTAAAGTTAAAATAGAAGAAGGAATTAAATTATTATGCAAAAAAGTAATATCGTTGAATACAAAGGTTTAGGTCGTCGTAAATCTTCAATTGCAAGAGTTAAATTAGTTCCAGGTTCTGGAAAGGTTTTCATTAACGATCGTCAACCAGAAAATTATTTTCCAAATAAATTAGTTATCCAAGACATGATGCAACCATTAGTTTTAACTAAAACAGCTGAAACTTATGATGTTTATGTTAAAGTTATTGGTGGTGGATTTAATGGACAAGCTGGTGCAATTCGTTTAGGAATCACTCGTGCTTTAATTCAAACTCGTGAAGATTTAAAAACAGATTTACGTAAAGCTGGCTTAGTAACACGTGATTCACGTGTTAAAGAACGTAAAAAATTCGGTTTATATGGTGCACGTCGTGCTCCTCAATTTACAAAACGTTAATTTATTTTGAAATATTAAAGATCTAAAAATCCATCTTGAATGGATTTTTTATTTATCTTATAAAGGTTATATGTATACAAAACTAACATGAAACAATTATGAAATTGTTGAACAAATAAAAGAGAACATTAATCCTAATCAACAACTATCAGCTCTAACATTATTATTGTGAAGTTATTATGGTTATGATATTTATTTTGAATATTTAAAAGATGAAAATATTGTTTTATTTTATGCTCGAGCAAATGAACAATTAAAATTGATTGAAAATGATAATATTGCTAATCAGTTTATAGATAAATTCTTTATCATCTTCATTTATTTTAATGATGAAAAATATAATTGAACAACACTAATTCCCATTGCTTTAAAAGCATTAAAAGAAAATTTTAAAAACCAATCTTTACTAGTTGCTAGTGGAATAGTATATGAAGATTATTTAAATGATTTATTAAAATTTAATCATGAATTAGTTTATACTTGATATTCTAATTTTATTTATGAAACAGAATCATTGAAATATTTTCGAGGAAAAGCATTACAAAAGAAGCGTAACAATCTTAATTTCTTTATTAAAAACTTTAAAGAAGATTATGAAATTATTAAGTATGATTCCCAAATTCATTTAAATAAGGTTTGTGTTTTTTTAAAAAATTGAGATATTAAAAATTTTATCAATTCAAAATCAATGTTAGTTAATTCTAATTGTGATTTATTATCTAATACTCAAAATAATCCTTATTTTGCTGGATCAATTTTAGTAAAAAAATCAACAAATGAAATAGTTGGTTTTACATTAGTTTATATTCGTCCTAATATTGCAGAAATCATTATTGAGCAAACTGATCGACAAATTAGAGGAATGTATCAATATTTACTATCACAAAACTTAATCATCAATAATGTTAATAATTTATTGATTGATCGTCAAGATGGAGCATGATCTGATAATATAAGTGCATCAAAATTATCATATCAACCTAAAATAATTACTAAAAGAGCTAATATTTTAATTAAGGAATAAAAAATATGATGAATGATAAATTAGTTAAAGAATTAGATGGAATTACTAGATTATATTATGAAAATGATCATGAACAATTTGAAAAATCTTTAATAAACATTTGAACAAAAACGATGGGTTATACACCTAATTTACAACAACCAAAAACATATAATGAAAAACTACTTTATATGTATTTAAAAGCTGATCAATCAAAAATTTTAGAAATTGTTGATAAAATTAGTTTTAAAAAATGATTGATTAAACATCGATTATATCAATATCAAGTTCCAACATTAGCAGTTTTTAATCGTCAAAATCAAATTACTTTATTAGATCTTAATAAGTTTGCTAAACCTTATATTATTAAATTAAATAACAGTACTGAAAACGAAGACTTATATATTGTTCGTGAAACTACATCACAAGCTGAATTGATGCAAATTGCAATTCATTTCAATGATATTTTACTTAACAAAAAAGTTAATCAATCACGTAATTTTTATGAAACATGATGTTATTCGCAAATTAAACCACAAGTGCTTGTTGAGCCTTTATTAGGAAAACAAACCTTAGTTGCTGATTATAAGATTTTTTGTTTTGAAGAAGAACAATTTTGTTTGTATATGAATAAGGATGAGATTGAAAAAAATAATTGAAATTGAGATTTTTTAAAAAGCAATATTTTTGATTTAAAAAACAATAAATCTATTTTAAATGATGAAACAATTGATTTTGATTTTAGTGAAATAAAAAGCGTTTGCCAAAAAATTTATCAAATTTTAAAAGATGATTTTAAACATTTTCGTGTTGATTTTTATTATGTTGATAATCGTTTATATATTGGCGAAATTACTTTTAATACATCAAATGCTTTTTTTACTTTTTGAGATGATCCTCAATGAAGACAAAAAGATCTTGAATGAGGTAAATATTGAAAATAAAATGAAAACCTGCGAAATTCAATCGCTGGTTTTTTAATTATTTTTTTGATGATGATCGACCCAATACTTTTGTGACATTTGAAGCACTACGCACTTTTACGTTTGAAACGCTAATTCGTTTTGTATCATCAAATAAGTCATCACTAAAATAGATTTTTTTACGACGTTTAGCTTTTATTTTTAAAGCTTCACGTTCTTGGTTTTGAAGATTTTCAATACGTTTAATTTCTTCTGGGTCTTGAATTACATTATTTTTAATTAATTCTTGAACGATATCTACTTTAATTTGTTCAGAGAATTCGTGTAATAAACGTTCATTTTCACTTTGAAATTCTAAGAATCGACGATTATCACGACGTTTACCATATTCATTAATTACTGAAATTAAAGCTGAGGCGAATAACGAAGTTAAAAAACCATAGTAGGTAACACCAATTACTCCTAATATAACAGCAAACACTTTACCAGCTGGGGAAACAGGGGTAATATCACCATAAGCAATTGTTGTAATTGTCCCCATGGCAAACCATAGAGTTTCACCAAAATTTTTATGTTTATATAATGGATTGCCAGGCAAGATATTATTTATTGCATAATAGTTTTGTTCAATTCGATAAATAATAAAACTCAATAAAAAAGTAAATAAAACTAAGATTAAAAATGATGATAATAAAACTCGTCAACGACGTCTAAATATTTGTCAAAAGAAGTTAACTTCACTACTTAAGATAATATTTTTAATGATTTTTGAGTGTGCACCTAAAATTTTAATTAAAAACATGCAAGGCACAATATTCATATAAGCATTGTTATTAACTATTTGATAGTAACAACTAATTTTTTCATTAATAGATGTAGCTTCATTCATTTTAGTAATTAAATCTAATAATCCTGTATTGTAAATGATAATAATCGCTACAAAAGAAACTAAATCTAATAAATTAACAAATCGAAATGGTGCAATTAAAAACGCTTTGAGACGTGAGATAGAATTATATGTATAATCTGCGTATGAAATACGGATTAAATAATCAATAATAAAGAAAATATTAAAAGCATAATATACTTCAAAATATTTAGCAATAAAATCAAGGTGTGCTTCATTAGCTTGTTTTAGTTCAACATGATTATAAATAATAATTGTTACTGAACAAAAAGCAATCATTATTACTAATAATTGATAAAAAAAAGAAAAGAATGTTTCTGGAACAAACATGCGTTGATAGGCTTTCATGTCTGTTCATTCATAAAAAAAGTAACGAATTCGATTAAAGTAAATTGCTTTATTTTTTTTAATAAATTCTTTACGCTCATCATTAGTCATTGTTTTATTTAACTCCTAGTATTTTAAATAAAATAAATAAACCAAAGGTTTGATCTTTGGTTTAAAAAGCTTTGTATATTATATATTAAATAATTGATTCATTAACTAATTCGTATTCGTTATCGATTAGACAATATAGCATTTTTACATTAAAAACATAAATTAATAAGTTTTTAACATTCTCATTTTGAGCACGTACAAACACTTCATCTAAAGCACTTAAAACATCAATATTTTCTTTGATTTCAATAACTTTAACGAACATATCTTCATCATCATGAAGGTTTGAATATAAAGCATCACATCAATGAGCATTTAAATCAATTTCACGTTTTGTAAAACCTTTTTTACTTAAAGCTTCATTAGCTAAACTTAATTGATGATTCTTAGAGAAAATCATATTTTTATTACTATTTCCTAATTCATTAAAAATATTTTTATTTCCTGTTTCATCAAAATAATCTAATAAGTTAAATAATAGTGCTTGTTGGCCAAAATTACGAGCATTTCGATTAATAATGTAATCTAATTTTAATGAATTATAAGTAATGTTTTTCTTTGTAATTTCAGAAGGACGTCCATACACTGTTAAATCATTGATTAGTGTTTCAAATCCTGATTCATCTAAGGCTTTAAAGACCACGAATGTAAAGAAGTCTACAAAGAATAATTGTGATTCATCATCTAATGGAACTTGTGTTTTTGAAGCATGTTTTTTAAGATCTAATAAAAGTGTTAATAATTCAGTATTTTTTTCACTATAGTCTAAGAAACGATATAAGGAATTAACAAAGAAAGGAAATTTTTGTAATAGCTTTCTTGTATTTACATTAGCAATAATTGATAATTGATAGAAAATAAAGTTCATCAAACGACGACCACTAGTTTTTGTTTTATAACGATCTAAACGAACAACATTAGTTTTTTCTGGATCAATAATGTTTCTAAAAATCTTTCGTTCATCTAAATATTTAAAACCACTTGCGTCAAAAATCACAGTGTTATTTAATTGATTTAAAGTCTTAAAATACTTTAGCATTTTTGGATATTGTTCACTATTAATATCAACAACATCATAGAAGAAGGAATAATTGTTTTGAACAACTAGTTTGGAACGCTCTAAAAATCGTGAATAAAAGGTAACTTTAGCATTAATTCGCTCTTCTGAATTCCCATCTATAAAGTATTTATCATAGATTCGTTTAAAACCTTCAGTCATGTTTGAAACAATATAATTTCGTTTGTTATTTTTTAAACTACTAAATAAGGCCACAAAAGCAGAAATAATAACAGCAATTACCAAAGAGAATAATAAACTTAAAAAAGCAATATATCCACTTTTACCTCATAAATTAATAATAGCATCACCACGTAAGAAAGTAACTGAGATCAAAGGCACAGCCAATGTTGTACCCAATGTACTAAAAGCAGTTAAAACAGGCATTAAAAAAATTTTTGAACGTGATGTAATTTCACGATCAGCAAATGCTGAGTTAATTTCTTCAATTTTTTTAACAACAGTATTCAAACGACGTTTTTTTCATCAATTAATTAAAGGACTATTTGAAGGCAAATTTTTAAAATTTTCTAAACTAGCATTTGATAGTAAGAAATTTTTAATATCATTAATACATTGATCTTCTGTTGCGCTTGAAATTGATGATCAATTAGGAATTTCAACATCCATTAAACTAATTAAATCATTCATTAGTTTATAAGAAGCGTTTTCTGGAACACCATATAAAGCAACAACTCTTTTATTTTTTGACACCAAGGTTTTGGTTAATTTTTCGATTTCTAAATCAGATAAATTATTTCGCATATAAAGTTGATTTACCTACTCAATTTATGTTAATTACACGTTATTTAATTATACAACTTTAAGAGCTAGTTATTTTTTAAAATGCAAGCTATAATTTTTGATTGAACTTACAAAAATAAGATTGATAATTTGATATTAAAACTTAGTTATTTTTAGTTAAAATAATCTTATTACAAAAAACGAGGGATTTATAAGTATGAAAAAAGCGATTAAGCAAAAATTAATGAATCTTGTTAATTTAAATCCACATGATTCAATTATTTTGACAAGACTTTCATCATCAAGAAATATTGATTTATTTAAATATATTAAAAAAGAAGATTTAATTAGTTTTGTTAATGGTGAAATTAGTTACATCGAATTAAATGTTGGTAAAAATTTAAATTTATTTGAAGAAAGTTTAAAAAATTCTTTAAATATTGGTGAATTTTTAGAAATTTTAGTAAATTACAATGTAAGTTTACCAGATAATAAAATTAATTTATTACAACGTGATTTTCATGCAAATAAGAAAAAAGTTATTCCATTAGCGATTGAACAATTATTAGCATTTAGAAAAAAATTCATTTCAATTAATCGATTAGCTAAAAATTATTTTGAAGATACAACTGTTTGACCTCTTTACTTTGCTTTTAATTTCTTAAAAGGAAAGTTATTACCAAATGATGCTTTTAAATCACCATTAACTTTATTTAAAGTTGAAATTCGTGAAGAAGCTGACAAAATCTTTATTGCTAAAATGCAAGATGAACCAATTGTTAATGAAAAAATTCAAATTTTCTTAAAAAAAGGTTATCAAGATTTCAAAGTTGAAACAACTGAATTATTAACAAATTATGAACTATCTTCAACAATTAAAATGATTGAAGATATGACTGGACAAAAAATTAGTGTAAATGAAAACGAATTTGTTCCTTTTATGAACGAAAACGAAGCCCAAATTTTAGATCGTTATACAACTTTTGAAGTTGAACCATCAGCAATGTTGGGATTATTTGAACCAGATGGTGGAGCACTAAAAGCTGATCTACATAAAATTATTGAAATGGATGTTGATCCATTCGAATCAGAAAATGAAGGTTTAAATAAACCAGTTGAATATTATGAAGAAAAAGTAATTAAAGAACAAGCAGTAGTTGAAATTGGTCGACCTTTAAATATTTTTCAAAAATATGCAGTTGCATCATCACTTTCACAAAACACTTTAATTTATGGTCCGCCTGGAACAGGTAAATCTGAAGTAATTGCTAATATTATTTTTAATGTTTTACTAAAAGGTAAAAGTAGTTTACTAGTATCAGAAAAACGAGCAGCTTTAGATGTATTAACAGAAAGAATAGGTTCACTTTCACAATTTGCTTTATATGTTTATGACTTAACAAATAAGGAAACTTTTTTTGAAAAAATTTCTAATTTAAATGATTTATTGGGAACACAATGATATCGTGAACAATCACGTTCAACAAAAATTAAAGAAATTGAACCAATTAAATTTACTCCAGAAGAATCAATGTTCTTTAAAAATTATGAAGATTGAAATGCTGAATTATTACATTTAGTTAAAAAACACTGAAGCATTGAAGACTATAATGATGGCATTTATAAAATGGATTATGCAGATTATATAGCAACTAAAAATGAATTAGGTGAACAAATTGTTAAAGAATGATTAACGCCACAACAATTTAATGATGAAAGCGAAAAACGTTCAACATTATTTGAAGAAATTAGTGCTATTTTTAACGAATATAATTTATTAAAAATAGAAGATTTATTTAGCGCTTATTTAAGATTTACTTCATTTATTAAAAAATACAAGCTAACAGATACTTATAGTTCAACAGAAATTTTAAAGCATTTAAAAATGATTACTAATAAGATTCAAACAAACGGTGAATTAGTAACCAAGTTTTTAATGCATTCAAATCGAATTACTAAAGACATTGATAATTATTACAATTTCTTAGCTGAACACAATCTTGAATCAAATAGTGTTTTTATAAATAAATCAATTCGTGATAAACGTATTTTTATTGATAAAATTGGTGATTATTTAAAATTCCGTAAAGATGTAATTGATAAAGATTTTAGTTTACAATCAAAAACAACACAACAACTAAACGAAATCATTGATATATGTGATAATTTCTTTACAAAACACAAGAAATTATTAGTTAAAAACGAATGATATGATTTTTTAGTTAAAAATAAAGATCGTATTTCAGCATTTTTATCAGTTTACAACAATGCTAGTGAAGAAAATAAACAAATTATTTTTGCTGAATTCATTACTAATGGAACAATTATTAATAATTCAGATCCAAGTGATGAGTCAACATTAAGTTTAAAAGAAATTAAAACACGTAATCGTGATAGTCAAGAAGTTATTGAACTATTTGTTGATTTCTTAAATAATGTTGAATACTTAGCTAAGCCAAAAATGGATCAAATTGCTTCATATCGTGAGTTTATTAACCAAGATGTTGATTTCTTATCAAAACTACACACACTTGCTGAAATTTACACACCAATAATGCAAGATATTATTCGTGAATGATCATGATTATCATTACCATATATTAAAACCTTATATTTAGAACCATTAATGTTGTTTGATCTTGAAAAAGTGGGCAAGATTATGAAACATGTTTCAACATTAATTACACACGAACAATTTAAGAAATTAAAAGTTGTTGTGTTATGAGATGAAATTACACACATTATCCCAATGTTTTCTGAAACTAAAGGACGTTTATTACAAGACATTATTGTTCAACTAAGACGCGAATCATCACGTTCAGCAAGAATTGTTGGTGAAATTGTTTTCAAAAAATACATTAATAATTTACGAAATTATTTAACAAAATTACCTCAACAAGAAAAAGATGAAATTACAAATGCTTTACGAATTGCTTCATCACGATCATGACCTTCAATTTCACGTTATTTATCAAAATATTACAACGCTTTAAAACGTTTATTCCCAATTTGAGTTGCACGACCAGATAATGTTGCTTCTTTAATTCCATTAGTTGAAAATGAATTTGATTATGGAATCTTTGATGAAGCATCCCAAATGACAATTGAACGATCATATCCAATTGTATATCGTTGCAAAATTAAAGTTGTTTCAGGGGATGATAAACAATTAAAACCTACTTCATTCTTTATTAATAAATTAGTAGATAGCGATTTTGAAATTGATGATTTTGATAAAGTAGATTCATTATTAGAACGTGCTAAAACTTCATGATGAAATGAATATCATTTAAAAAACCACTATCGTTCTGATTCAAAAGAATTAATTGAATTCTCAAACAAGTATATTTACAATAATAATTTAGAAGTAGCAACACGTCAGGGTGCTTTTGAAAAAGGAATTGATGTTATTAATGTTAATGGAGTTTGAGAAAAAGGTAATCCATTAGAAGCAGAACAAACAATCGCAATTTTAATCGATAATTGAAAAAAATATGAAAAGATTTTAATTGTCACATTTAATGCTGTTCAAGCTAGTTTAGTAGAGAACTTACTTTTTGAACGAATGAGTATGTTTGAAAAAGGGTTATGCGATAAGATTGAAAATAATGAAATTGTGATTACTAACCTTGAAAATGTTCAGGGTAATGAAGGTGATTTAGTTATTTTATCAATTGCTTATGGTCCAAATCCAGAGGGTAATTTACGTAATAACTTTGGTCCACTTAATGCTAAAGGTGGAATGAATCGTTTAAACGTAGCGATTACTCGTGCTCGTAAGAAAATGATTGTTATTAAATCACTTTATGGCCACCAAATTCAAGTTTCAAATCTTAATAACCAAAATGCTTTAACATTTAAACGTTTCATTGAATACATTGATCGAATTAATGGTGAATTAAGTATTAGCGATACACTTGAAAGTTTAGAACAACAAACTTATTTAGAATTTGATAATGATTTAGTGAAAGAAATTTATAGTGAACTAACAAAGAAATTATCAAATAAATACCAAATTTTCCCAAATTGAAATATTGGAACTAAAAAAATTGATTTAGTAATTATTAAAAAAGAAACTAAAGAAATTGTAAAAACTATTTTATTAGAAACATGAAAAGAAAATCGTAGTGTTCAAATTATGTTTGAAGATATTGATCGTCAATATTTTTTAGAAGATCGTGGCTATTCAACTTATCGAATTAAAGAGTATGAATGATATATTGACAAACATAAAATTGTGTCACGAATTAATGATTCATTATCATCAAATAACAATAGTAATAAAATTGATTATGTACTATGACAACAAAATAATTTTTAATTAATTAAATACAATTTAAATAAAATACTAAGGAGATTTCTAATTAAATTAAGCCTTAGTATTTTTAGTTTTAAGTTATAATGCGAATATTTAAATATTGGTTATAATTATTAAATCAAGTGTTTTTAAAATCCTTAATTACAATTGTTAGTGTAACACATAGAGTATGATATGACGTTTCTATTACATTCCAACAACAACTAGATAATAATGAATATTTAGATGGAAAATATAAATACTATTAAACAATTAAATACCTCAATCAGGAGCTATTTTTATTTTAAATTTGTTCCAAAATTCGCACTTCAAATCAAAAAAAAAAAAAAAGAACGGTTTTTATTAATCACAATATGTCAAAATATATAATTTGTTCATGAAATTAAATAACAAAAAAATATTATTAAAGCTAATGTTTTTACCATTAACATTAGTTCCTATTATTAGTATTATTGCTTCATGCAATTCTAATAAAACAAAAAAACAAACTCAACAACCTATTCCTAAACAACCTTTAGAACCATCTCAACCCAAACTTACACCAAAACCTCCAAAAAATGAAATTACTAAAGATGATCGTTCACTAAAAGAATTGCAATCAACAATTGAACAATCACAAAAGTTTTTAGATGAAATTAAAACTAATCAAGACTATGAAGAAATAGCTAAATCTTTAAGTCAACAAATTAATAAAGCAAAATTAATCAATGAAAAAACAAGTAAATCAATTATTTTAGAAACAAATCAAAATCTATTAAAAGCTTTAAATGAAGCAAAAACAAATATCCTAATTTTTGATCAAAACAAATCTTTTGATCAATTACAAACTAATATTACATTAACTTCTAAGTTAGTTTTTTTAAATGATTCACTACATTTAATTGAATTTAAAAAAGAAATTACTGCATATCTTGATGAAACTAAAAAAGTAAATAAACTATCAAATGTTTCACAAAATGATCTAGAAAAAAACATTAGTAAAATTAATGAATTAATTAATAAATTTACAAAAATAGCTAATAAAATTGCTTTAGCATTAAATAGTATTTTTGATACAAAAGATCAAAAATCAATTATTTTTAAATTTAAAGATAGTATATTAAAAAATAATTTTATTAATAAAGCTTTTGAAAAATTTCCAGATAATAAATTTAGTGAATTTGCAAAACAGTTTGATGAATGAACAATAAATTTTTCTAAATGAAGTAATTGAGATAAAACGAAACAAAGCTTTGCAGAATATTTAGATTTTTTAATTTTAAAATGAAAAGATTTACAAACCAAAACACTTACATTTATTAATTTCTTTGAAGATGCATGTTTAAAATACTATAAATGAAAAGCTATAGATCCATTAGTAAAAACATTTAAAAATTTAGTTAGTGAAAAACAAAGAGAAGAATTTACACTTCGATCTCAACAAATTATTCCTTATTTTCCTAAAGAAATAAAATCAGCTATATTTTATGACATTGTTAACTTTTTTGATGAACAAAATAAAGATCCAAAATCATTTAAAAATATGATGAATAAAATTGTTAGTGCAACACATAAGCTTTGATATGATGTTTCTATTGCATTCCAACAACAACCTTAATTATGAATATTTAGATGAAAAATAAATAAAATATTTAAATGCTTTAACAAAGAGGCATTTTTTATTTAAAATTTATAAAAATCGTTTATTAATCATTAAAAATTTGTTCCAAAACTCGCACTTTAATCAAAAAAAAAAAAAAAAACAAGAATATTTTTTATTAATCACAATATGTCAAAATATATAATTTGTTCATGAAATTAAATAACAAAAAAATATTATTAAAGCTAATGTTTTTACCATTAACATTAGTTCCTATTATTAGTATTATTGCTTCATGCAATTCTAATAAAACAAAAAAACAAACTCAACAACCTATTCCTAAACAACCTTTAGAACCATCTCAACCTAAATTTACACCAAATCCTAAAAAAGACGAAGTAGTTTTAGATAGGGTTTCATTTACAAAAGACAAAAAGAAACCAAACGAAGCAGTAGTTTCATTAATTTTTAGTAAATTAGAATTAGCAGATGTTGGCAAAAAATTATTTAGTTTAGAGATTACTAAAAAAGATAATACTAATCCAATCAAAGTAAATGATTTAAATTATGATGAAGCATCTAAAACATTAACTAGTAAATTAAATAATTTAGCAAAAGGAGAATATAGTATTTCTAAACTAACTTTAAATGGTAATGAAATTAGTTTAAATGATATAGTTAAAAATAATAAATTATTAATTGAAGACCAAGAAAATAGTGGAAATGGTGGCAACGAACAAAAAATTCAACCTTCAAAACCAAATTTACCAAAAAAAGAAGATGCAATTACTTTTACAGATAATTCAATTCATTTTAGTCAAATGACAAGTACAGAAATTGAATTAAAAATTGGTATTAACAAATTATCCTATGCTGATGAAAACAATAAAAATTTTGAACTAGAATTAATTAATTTAACAACACAAGAAGTTTTTAAACCAAAAAATTATAAATTAAATGGTAATTCATATACTGCAACTTTTAGTGACGAACAATTATTAACTCCAGGGTCTTATTGAATTAAAAGCTTTAAATTAAATAATAAAAATTATGAAATTGATTATTCTAAGTATAAAAGACTTTTAAACGATAGTTCTACATCTCTTGAAGTTCCTAGCATTTTTGATGCAAAAGTAGATAATGTTGTTTTAAAAAGTTTAGAAGATTATAAGACTACTTTTGAAATTAATTTTTCAAGCATTGAAGTATTATATAATAAAAATGAAGATTCATCGTCAACAGAAATTACTTTAAATTTAATTTCAAAATCAAGACCATCAAAAAGAATTTTTGGATCAACAACATTTGATCCAAAAACTAAAAAAGCTTCAGTTAAAATTAATCCATCATTTTTTGACCTTGAAAATAATGAAAAATTTAATATTAATTCTATTACTATTAATGGAGAACAATTAAATTTAAGTGAAAAAATTAAAAATCTTGAGTTTACTTTAAATAAAACTGCTAATAACTTAATCTCTTAATTATGAGGCATTTTTTTTATTATGAATAAAAATATGTTTGACTCTTATTTCATTATATTAAATGTTTAAATAATAAAATCCTTATTGATTATTTCCAATTTGTTCCAAAACTCACACTCCATCAAAAAAAAAAAAAAAAACGCCCCTGTTTTTTATTATTTGTAATTTGTGTAAACATATAATTTGTTTATGAAATTGAAGAACAAAAAAATATTAATAAAACTAATGCTTTTACCATTAGCATTAGTTCCTATTGCTAGCATTCTTGCTTCATGCAATTCTAATAAAACAAAATATAAAATAGAAGTTTTAAAACATGTTTTTAAGACTAAAAATAATGGTTATTATATAGCATATCAATTTGATGATTTAAGCACTAATGATAAAACTAAACTAGAAAAAGTGTCATTTTCATCAAGTATTATTAATCAGTTAAACCAAAGAATCGCTTTTAATGTTGATACAAAAGCAATTATTAAAGACAATAAAATTTATATTCGTCTACCTCAACAACCACAAGCTAATCAAAAGATCATTGTTAATTCAAGTCATGATTTTATTGCTGTTAGAATTATTAACACAAACGATTTAATTATGGAATTTGTTGATTTAGAATTAAAAGAACAAAATCCTCAACCTCAGCCACAACCAATACCTCAACCTACACCCAAACCAACCAATCCTAAATTAGATCCTCAACCTACTCCTATACCACCAATCGTTGAACCAGAACCAATATGAAATCCAATAATAAATGATTTAACAACTAAACAAGAAAATAACGATCTTAATAATCAAACTCTAAAAGCTAATATAAAATTTGAAGATCATACTTTCTTAATTGATAAAGAGCAAATTGCTAATATAAACGAACTTTCAAAAGCATTTTATTTTGAATTCACTAAAAAAGATAGTAGTGAAAAGATTAGTTTTAGTGGCAATGAAGCTAATGAAATGATTAATATTAACGATATCAAAACAAATAATGAAAAATTGTTTTTAAGTCAATTTTCATTAAACTTTTTATTATCAAAAATTCCACAACACAAACAAGGAATTTATCATTTAACTAAATTAACTTTTAATAATCAAGAAATTAATTTAGAAGATAGAATTAGAAATAAAGAAATTAACTTAATTGCAAAAACTAATCCAACTTTACCACAAAAAGAAGATTTAATTGTTTTATCAGATAATTAAATTCATTTTAGTCAAATAACAAGTACAAAAATTGAATTACAAATTGGTATTGATACATTAGCATATGTTAATGGAAATCATAAGGATTTTGATTTAGAATTAGTTAATTTAACAACAAGACAAGTTTTTAAGCCAACAAATTATACAATAACTAACAATAAGTTATATACTGCTGAGTTTAGCAACAAAGAATTATTAACTCCTGGATTTTATAAAATTAGAGCTTTTAAACTAAATAATAAAGAGTATGTCATTGAAGATTCTAAATACAAAGGATATTTAAATAACAATTCTACATACCTTGAAGTTCCTAATATTTTTAATGTAAATATAAATAATGTTAAGTTAAATACTCTAAAAGATAACAAAGCTACTTTTGAAATTGATTTTTCAAGTCTTGAAATGTTATCTAATACAAATTTATCATCAACAGATATTGCTTTAACTTTGAACTCAAAAAATGATCAATCAAAAATAGTTTTTGGTAATGCAACATTTAATCCTAAAACTAAAAAAGCTTTATTAGATATTAATTTATCAGTTTTTGAGCTTGAAGATAATGAGAAATTTAATATTAAAACCATTAGTCTCGATGGAAAACACTTAGATTTAAATCAAAAAATTAAAGATCTTGAATTCAATTTAAATGAAATTAATAATTATTTAGTGTCAGCTAATCTAAGAAATGGTGGAAGAGAGAAAAGAAACTACCAAGAAACCATTTATTTAGATCTATTAATAAAAACTAATGACAAAAATTTGATAAATTTTTTTAAGAAAACAGATGTTAATTTAATAAAAAGATTAGACGATAATTTATCTTTTAAATTTATAGAAACAAAAAGTGGAGACATGTCTTGATATGGTAATGGTTGAAATATTCAATATTGCAATTTAGGAGATAACTATTTTTCTATTACTGTATCAATAACTAAAGATGATGTTGATGCTTTAATAACTAAAGATGGAAAGTATAAATTAAAAAATTTAGCATTAAAAGACAAGAAAATTAGTATTCCTAAAGAAATTGCTAATAAAATTTTTGAATTTAAATTTAATGAAGAGCCTTTAAACAATTTACCTCAAGATAAAAAAGAACCATGATTTGTAGGTAGTGTTAGTCAATTATTTAGTGAATATTTTGGTCGTTATTTTAGAGTTATGATTAAAAGTTGTCTTGATTATGATAAACAAGGATTTATTGATCGAGATTTAGAATTTACTAGTTTAATAGGTTCAGGATGAGAAATAGCTCAAGCATTAAATAATGATTTTAGTGTTGAATTTACAAAACAAAATACAAATGAAAAACTAGTTTATAAATTTAGTGATAAAGAAAAATGATTCTTTATTCGTAGAAATATTAGTGACAATTTATTAGTAATTGATTTTAGACCATTATTACCAAAAATACGTAAAGAACAACAAGGAATTTATTATTTAACAAAAATATCTTTAAAAAATTATGAAATACATATTCCAGATGTCATAACAAAAATACATTTAAATTTTAATGAACAACATATTGATACAGAAATTAATCAAATAAATGTTGTAGATTCTAATTCATCTACACAACAAGTTGATTTAACATTAACTTTTAATCCTCAAAAACCATTTAATTATTATTTTTTAGAAAACACAATTTATGATGATCCTAATAAATATAAAGTTAAAGACAAAACTTTTAAAGAACAATTTATTAAATTAAAATTAACTAATGTTAATGATCTTAATGAAACTTGAACAATTGCTCCTTTTGCTGAAGAATTTAAAAATTTTGTTAGTGTAACTAAAGAAAGTGCTAATGGTATTGATACTAAATATAAATTTAGTTTTGATTTAAGTAAATTACCAAAAGATAAACAAAAAAAATACAAAATTACTGAATTAATTATTGGACCAGAAGGGATTGAACCAATTATTTTAACAAAAGAAGTTTTAGATACTGAAATAAATTTAACAGTTAGAGCAAAATAAAAATAACAATCATTTTCCATCTTTTTAAGTTTTTCTAATATAATTATTATTAATGTATATCAAGGTTTTATATAAAAGGTGTGTTTACATCGTTTTATATATTTATATAAATAAAATTATATTTTTAATATTAGAAAAACCAAATTATAAGGAGTTAAGATGGAAAATGCCAAAAAAAGTCCTACATATGTTTATGCTTTAGGAGGACTAGAAGAAATTGGTAAAAACACTTATGTTGTTGAACATGAAGATGAAATCATTTTAATCGATGCTGGTATTAAATTTGCTAACGCATCTTTACCAGGATTCGATGGAACTGTTGCCAATTTTGAATACTTAATAAAGAATAATCATAAAATCCACTCATTAGTGGTTACACATGGTCATGAAGATCATATTGGGGGAATTCCTCATATTTTACGACACGTTAACATTAAAACAATTTATGCACCAACATTAGCTGCAAAACTAATTGAACGTCGTTTAAGTGAATATAAAGATATTAAACCACCACGAATTATTATTTTTGAAGATGAATCAATGTATAAAACTAAACACTTTGAAGTTGATTTTTATCGTGTATGTCACTCAATTCCTGATTCATTTGGAATTTGTGTTAAAACACCTAATGGTTATATTGTAACAACTGGAGATTTTAGATTTGATTTTGCAACAGCAGGGGATGAAACAAATCTAGCTAAAATATCACAAATTGCTAATCGTGGTATTTCAGTGTTAATGTGTGAATCAACAAGTGCTGAAATCCCTGGTTTTAGTGAAAGTGAACGTTATGTAATCGATAATATTCGTGATTACATGGTTAATATTAAAGGGCGTACTTTTATTTCAACATTTGCTTCTAATTTAGGTCGTGTTGAAGAGATTATTGCGATTGCTGTTGGTTTAAACAAAAAAATTTGTATTATTGGGAAATCAATGGAAGCCAATATTAAAACCAGTCGTAAACTAGGTTATTTAAATGTTCCTGAATCATCATTTATTACACATAAAGAATTACCTTTTTACAAAGATCATGAAATTGTGGTAATTCTAACGGGTTCACAGGGTGAAAAAATGGCTGCATTAAATGTTATGGCTAATAATAATCACTCAAAAATTACTTTAAAACCATCAGATACAATTATTTTGTCATCAAATCCAATTCCAGGAAACTATGCTCAAGTTGAAGCAATGGTTAATAAACTTTATAAACTTGGATTAACAGTTTATGAAAATTCACCAAATAAAAAAATTCATGCTTCAGGTCATGCTACACGTAGTGAACACCAATTAATGATTAAAGCGATTAATCCTTCATATTTATTCCCTATTCATGGTGAATATAAAATGTTCCGTGCCCTAAAACAAAATGCTGTGGATCAAGGTTTTGATAAAGACCATGTTATTATTGCAACAAATGGTCAAAAATTACAATTATTAGATGGTGTTTTAAGTCATAGTAATATTCATGTTGATGCTGAACCTAAATTTATTAATGGTTATGAAATTAGTTCTAAAATTAGTAAATTATTAAGCGAACGTGTTGTTTTATCAAGTGATGGAATTTTAAATTTAGTTTTAAATGCTGATTTTAAAAAAGCTAAATTAAATTCAGCTGTAAGTATTTCAACACGAGGTTGCTTTTTTGCTAAAGAATCAACAAATCTAATTAATAAAATTTCTAATGTAGCAAAATCAAGTTTAGAAGATGCATTAGCAAAAAAAGAATTTGATGAGAAAAAACTAAAAGAAATTGTTAGTGGTAGTGTTAAATCAATTGTTTGAAAATGACGTAAGAAAAATCCTATTATTAACATTACAATTATTAATAATGATTTAGTTGAACAATTTAGAAAAGATAACAATTATGTTGAGTTCATCAAACAAACTGAAGTTGAAGAAATTGAACAAGAAGTAGATATTGATGATTTAATTTCAAATGGTTTATAAGAATCATTAAAAACCTTAAGGAAATTGTTAAATATGCAATACAAAATGTTAGTTATTGATTTAGATGGTACTTTATTATCAAAAACAAAAAATATTAGTAAAGCTAATTTAGAAGCATTAAAAAAATATATTAGTTTAGGTGGTAAAGTTGTATTAAGTACTGGTAGATCATTAGAAAATACTTTAAAGATTGTACATTTAATTCATTATGAAATTAAAGAATTAATTGAATATATTTCATGCTTTAATGGCTCATATATTTATGATGTTATTAATGATCAAGTATTGTTTGAATCAATAATCAACAAAGATGTAGTTAATGAAATTTATGATTTTTCATTAAAAAATAATTTAGGATTTTGACCATATAATGAAAAATTCATGCAAACACATTTTTTAGATGTTTACAATATTAACTATAAATTACTATTACAATTACATCATACTAAAAGAAAAGTTTGTTTAAACCCAGTTTTTAATCGTAATGATAAGGTTTATAAAATTAATCTTTTACCTTCAAGTTTTACTAAAAAACTAAAACATTCTATTATTGATCAATTAATTGAAAAATTTCATGATCAAGTTAATATTTCGTTTACTTCAAAATATATTGTTGAAGTCACAAATAAAAATATCAATAAAGCTTCATCTTTACAATTTATTGCTAATTTATATCAAATTAATTTAAATGAGATTGCTACAATTGGCGATTCACCTAATGATATTCCAATGTTTGAAATAAGTGGATTAGCAGCTGCTGCAAGAACTAAATCTAAAGCCATTCTTGAACATGTTGATGTAATTATTAAACATAAAAACAATTCTAAATCAGTTGCATTATTTATTAATAACTATTTACTAAAATAAAAATTTAAAGGCGTTAAGTAAAAATACTTGACACCTTTATTTTTTTTGTTTATAATCTTATCGTTATTTTAATAATAAACAAACGAGGTGAAAATTTTGGTAAAGATTAGATTAACAAGAGTGGGGACACACAAAAAACCATTCTTTCGTATTGTAGTTATGGATGCTAAAGCAAAAGCTAATGGTGCATATATTGAAAATTTAGGTCATTATGATCCTGTTTTAGGAAAAGTAGTTTTAAAAAAAGAAGCTATTTTAGCACAATTACAAAATGGTGCTCAACCTAGTGAAACAGTAAAAAATATCTTATCACAAGAAGGTATTTGAAAAGAATTCATTGCTTTAAAAGATGCAAACAAAAAACGTAAAGTAGCTTTAGCTAAGGCTAAATAATTCATAACATAGATGAAAATATCAATTTTATCTTTATTTCCTGAATTATATGAAACATGGATAAACCATTCTATTATTAGTAATGCTATTAAAAATAATCAAGTTACGATAGAAATTATTAATTTTCGTTTATACACAAATGATAAACACAAAAAAGTTGATGATTATCAATATGGTGGTGGAGCTGGTATGGTTTTAATGATCGAACCAATTGTATCTGCCATTCGTGCGATTCGTACACCTAATTCATATGTGATTTTAACAACACCAAAAGGTCAAGTTTTTAATCAAGAATTAGCTAACGAATTTGTTAGTAAATATGATCATATTATTATCATTGCTGGTCATTATGAAGGTTTTGATGAACGTATTAATTATTACGTTGATGCCCAATATAGTATTGGTGATTTTGTTTTAACAGGAGGAGAATTACCTAGTATGGTAATTTCTGATGCTGTTATTCGATTATTAGATGGTGTTATTTCTTCATCTAGTTTAGAAAGTGAATCATTTAATAACTATTTATTAGATTATCCTGTTTATACACGTCCTGTTGTTTTTGAAGGACATCAAGTACCAGATGTACTTTTATCTGGTCATCACAAAAACATTGCTGATTTTCGTAAACAGCAACAAGAGATGATTACTAAAAAGAATCGTCCTGATTTATATCAAAAATATTTAAATAGCAAAAAGTAGGTGTAAAAAAATGGCTTTATTTAAAATTAACAAAGGCGAAATTATGAATTTTGTTAATTCGACACAATTAAAAACAGATATTCCTAGTTTTGATTCTGGTGATACAATTATCGTTCATAATCGAATTGTTGAAGGGAAGAAAACACGGATTCAAAAATTTGAAGGTGTTGTATTACGTCGTCGTGGTTCTGGTTCAAGTGAAACAGTTATTGTTCGTAAAGAATCAAATGGAGTTGGTGTTGAACAATCATTTAACATTCACTCTCCACTTGTTGAAAAAATTGAAGTTATCAAGTATGGTAAAGTAAGACGTGCTTACATTTCATACATGCGTAATCGTTCAGGTAAATCTGCAAGAATTAAAGAACTAAATAAACAATAAAATGTTTACTTGGCTAAAAGCAACAATTATCTTTAAATAGTTGTTGCTTTTTTAGTGTTTATATTTAAAATATTATTTTAAGTAGAACAAAAAATTTTTCCTTTTATAAAAAAACCAAAAGGAGTTGATTTAATTGAATAATAATGAGGAAAAAACGCATCCTAAAAATAGAATTAAAAAGATTTTTAATTGAAGAAATAAAACTAAAGAAGCATTAAGAACCGAAAATAATTTATTAAAGCAAATAAGTAATGAAGCAACAATTCAACAAAGTGTACAAATTGAAAAAATTCGCTACAAGGCTGGTCTTTTAAAATTTGCTGCTCTTTATTCAACTAAAAAAATCTTTTTACGCTACTTAATCATTGTTATTTTTTCACTTCTTGCGAGTTTATTGGTTTTATTATTAGTTCATAATACTGGAATTTATTCAGCGGGAATTATGGGAACATCACAAGGGATTGCGCGGATTTTGCAATCAATTATGATTTCGAACCATAGTTCGCCAAAAGAAGCAAAATTAGCATATGATATTATGTTTTGATTGTTTGCAATTTTTGTAAACATTCCCTTACTAGTTTTTTCATACAAAAAAATTGGTAAACACTTTACATTAATGACATTAACATACATTGTTACTGTTCAAGTCTTTGGTTTTGCTTTAAGTCAAATTCCAAATGTTGAAAAAATTATGATCTTTGGGGACAATCGTTTAAGTTACCCACCTATTAATTCATTTTTTACTAATAGCATCTTAGATGAAAAAATAGCTCAAAATATTGAAGCTAATGTTCTAAGCTATGCAAACATCTCTAATTTAGAGATTCGAAATGAATTTATAAATTATGTACAAGCAAACCCTAATGCAACAATTGGTGATTTATTTCATTTAAATCAAACCACAGCTTATCGTCAAGCTTTATATGAGTTTGCAAAACCTTTATATGTTTTCCATGATCTTATTGTTAATAAAGTGCAAATTTTATCTTGAGTTGATCCAGATCAAGCAAGTAAAATTCCTTCTATTCTAATTTATGCAGTTATTTATCCGATATTTGATGGTATTTTCTTATCAATTATTTATATTGCTGGAGGATCATCTGGAGGAACAGATATTATTTCATTCTGATATTCTAAAAAATATGGAAAACCAACTGGTTCAATTCTAACTTACTTTAATGTAGCAACATTAATTATTGGGATTGTTTTAGGATCATTTGCACCTGCTGGTATGATTAATCCGCGTTATTGAGATGCTCAATATTTCTTTTCACCAAACATGGTAGCTTCTATTCTTGCTTCAATTGTTTTAGGAATTGTCTTTAATATTTACTTCCCAAAACACAAGAGTTTAAAAATTCAAGTTTACTCAAAAAATACGAGTGCAATTATTGAAAATTTACGTGCTAACGATTTTAATAATTCTATTACTTTAAATAGTTTAAGTGATTCATTATCATTAAGAACAAATTATTCATTAGAAATTATTTCACCATACATTGAATTACCATCCTTAATTCATTTAGTTCGTGATATTGACAAAGACTGCTTAATTGTTATTTATCCAATTATTGACATTGATGGAGAAATGGTTGTTAGAAAATCAACAATTAGTTAAAAAATATTAATTACTAAAATGGTCGTCATTGACCATTTTTTTATTCTATACAAAAAATAAATTAATCTAAAAAACATAATAATGTTAAGAAGAAAAATAAAACAATAATTTTTAATAAATAAGGGTAAATTATTAACTAAATTTATTGATTTTAATGATATAAACGCCTTTTTTTATAAAAAAATTGTAATATTTGGTATTTAATTAAACATTTTTATAAAAAAACTTTATAATATAACACAATAACTAAAAGGAGAAAAAATACGATGATTAATTTAAATAATAATCGAAATAATTTTTTTAATCATACTATTGGCATGTTTTATAACAAGCGTATTTTTTGCTCTCGTTTTATTATTATTTGCATTTCTATTATTTACAAGATCTATATTAATACGATTAAAATTAATAAGCGTTGAAGCATTATTAATAAAATGTATTTTTAAGTATAAATCAAAATAAATTAAAGGAAGTGTAGGCTCTAAGCACAGATTTTAGAGCAAAAATATATGAAAACAAAAAGTAATCTCAGAACAAGATTAATAGCATTTATTAGTACAATACTCGCAACTATTGTCATTAGTTTAGTTTTAATAACCAGTTGTTCTACAATAAATACTAAAAAAACAACAATTAGTCAAGATACCCAAGTAAAATTCAAATCAATCACTAATAATAGTATTAATCTTGCAAATGAAAAACAAATTTTAAAGCAAACACAAGATATTGAAACAAAAGCCTTTTATAATCTTTATGAAAGTTTAAAGCTTTATTTTGAACAAACCATTAAACGCTCTTTATATTTATATTATTCTTATAATTTCGCTTTATTAAATTTATATAACGCAAAATATCATGTTGAATTAAATGATTTTAGCTTAATTTATAATAAAAATCAAAATAACAACGACAATAGTTTTGATGTTAATTATCAAGTAAGTTTAGTTGTTGATGATATTGGTGATATTAATATCAAAACTAAACCACAATTTTATGAACCAATTCCACCAGATCAAAAAGTTAAAAATGAAGATTATCGTTTTACGAAAAAATTAAAAAACTTTTGATTTGGTTCAAAAAAAGCAATAATTGACTATTTCAATCAAGCAATTAGTATGCGAATCAATTATTCAAATGTAAAAATTTATCGTTCGATTATTAAATATCCAGATAGTAAAGATCATTATGAAGGATATACAATGACGAGTGGCAGTTTATACCGATGATTTAAACAAGCTATGCCAATTGATGATAATCAAAACAAAGTTCATTATATGATTAATGAAATCAGTGACTTAAATGTTGATGACGATGTTAAGTTATTTAATTTAAATGACACAATTTTAAAACAAGTTTTTGTTGTTGATCGTATTCCTGAAATACCAATTAAACCAGAACGCGATCTTGTTTATACTAATATTTGAAACAATAGTTTAAATGATTTTAACTTCTCACCTATCGAATTTTTAGTACCAACATTTATTAAAAAAGACGCTCATAAAATTACCCCTTTAAATTCAAAAACCAATAAAGAGTATTTAAACAACTTATACGCTAAGGTTTTAGTTGAGGGTAAAAAGAATAACAACACCTTAATTAAAGGTAAGTATGTTATCTATAATATGTATGATTATTTTGATTTAACACTTGAACCAGAAAAACCAGGAAGCATTCATCATTGTCATGCTGATGGTTATTGTCATTAAACAAAGGAGTGATTATCAAATAATAATGAGTAAAAAAAATCAAGCATTTCCCAATCGTTTATTAAATTATAAAAGCATTATTATCTTAATTTCTTTATTAGCACTAATGGTAATTAGTCACTTAATTGTTGAATTAATTATTGATTATCACCAATATCGTATCAATGTTTTTATAGCTTACACATGTATTTTCATGGTAGTTTTCTTATATGTTATTTTCTCGCGTCAAGCATATCGACGACGATGAGTTGCGAAATTAAGAAAATATAATGAATATAAGCTTAGTTCATGGGAAATCAAATTAGTTGATCGTTTTTATACTAATGCTAAATATGAATTACGATCTGTTGATTATGCCACAATTCGTTTAAACATTTTAATTACAATCATTACATTGCCAAGCTTTATTTATTCACTAGCTTGTATGATTGCTTATATTGTAAAAACAGCGCAATCAACTATTTAAAAATAGGAGTTTTATATGAATCAGAAAAATAGTCTTGAGTCTAATTCATCACAAAGTAATTATGGTGAATTACCCCAACAACCGACTACCTTAAACCAAAAAAAGCGAGTTAATTATTCATTTAGTAATAATTTTGTTATTTTTGGTGGTGGTCGTTCACTAAAAACAGCAGCTGATCGTGATCATGTTGTTGATCCATTAATTGATTTTTTCACTTTTGATTCAAAGTTTATGACATTCATCACTAAATCTTTGAAATTAATTGCTGAATTCTTTTTATTAGCTTGAATTGTAATTACAATTACATTCTTTCTAATTAATTCAGTACCTGGAGAATCTGCTTTAACAATTGGAATTACATCTCCAGAAGCAAAAAAAGCTATCTTAGCACAATATGGACTAGATCGTCCACTTGGTGTTCGTTATGCTGATTATTTAGCAAATATCTTTAGAGGAGAATTTGGGGTAAGCACTTCAATTCGTCCAGGAGTTGAAATTAATTCATTTATTTGATCTCGTTATCTAGTGAGTTTTGCTGTAGGGATATTTTCAGTATTATTAACGCTAGTAATTGGAATCCCTTTAGGTATTTTTGTTGGACGTAAACCAGGAGGAGTATTAGATAGTGTATCAACTGTGATTATTTCCATAGTTTCAGCTGTACCATCACTTGTGTTTGGTTTAATCCTACTATTAATTGGTAAAGAAATTGGATTACCATTTACATTCGATATTAATAATTTTGTAACTTATATCTTACCAGGATTAGCGTTATCACTTGGTTCAATTATTGTTTATGTACAATATATTAAAGTTGAAATGAATCGTGAGCTAAACTCAATGCATGCAAAATTTGCTTACTTAAAAGGGGCAACTGTTAATCGTTTTGTGTGATTACATGCTTTAAAACCATCATTATTCCCAATTGCAACATTCTTCCCGTTTGTAATTTTAGGATCATTTGTTGGGGCATTGTTTATTGAACAAATTTTCCAAATTCCTGGATCAGGTTCATTATTCTTTGAAGCAATTATTTCAAAAGATTATAACGTAATTTTATTGTTAGTAATTATTTATTCATTAATTACAATTATTGGTTATACAATTCGGGATGCTTTATATCAAATTATTGACCCGCGTATTAGAAGAGGAGGAAAATAGGCTTATGGCTAAGTTTGGACAATATTTAAAAGAAAAATCAAAAAGTCTCACTTCATCATTTGTTGATGAATTAGTTTCTGATGCACCAAATAAATTTTTACAACCTTTTCAACATCAACAATGAAAAATTATTGGTAATTTAATTGAATTTAGAGATAATGCATACATGGGTGGCCGTCCACGTCCATTCCGTGAATTTGCCAACCGTTATGGGCGTTCTTTTTCAGGATTGATTGGATTAGCAATTATTATTATTTTATTTATATTAGCAATTATTATTCCTTTTACAACAGGGTCACCAACTGAACTTCGTCCTAATCAACGTTATTTAGATTATTTTACAGATGGCTTCATTTTTGGGACTGACAATAATGGGCGCGATCTATGAGCAATGTTATGATGAGGGTTACGTTATTCATTGGGGATTGCAATCATTGTAACAGCTATTGAATTAGTTGTTGGGGTAACCTTAGGAATCTTAATGGGTTATTTTGAAATGTTTGATAAGATTATGACTTTCATTATTAAAATCTTAACAAACGTTCCAACTATTATTATCTTAATGATCTTAACAATTATTCTAAAACCATCATTTGGAGTAATGATCTTTGCGATTTCATTCTCAGGATGGATTGCAATGGCGAACCAAATGCGTTCACAAGTAAAACGTGCTCGTAGTTTCTTATGAGTAGCTGCCTCAAAAACATTAGGAACAAAAGCATGAAGAATCATTTGAAATTTCTTACCAATTTTAGTACCAATGATGATTACACAATTAGTGTTTAGTATACCAGGAGCAATTTTAGCCGAATCATCACTTGCTTTCATTGGTTTATCATTACCAAATACACCAACATTAGGTAATTTAATTGCTGATGGTTCATCAATTATTACTTTATATCCACGATTTACCTTAATTCCATCATTTTTACTAGTTTGCTTAGTTGCTTCAATTCAATTAGTTGGGGGTGCCACACAAGACGCATTAAGACGTCAAAGATAATTTATGAAACCAAAAAACAATCGATATACTTATATTAAATATCTTCGTAGTCAACGTGCTTTTGTTCAAGCATTAAAACCACAAGTTTTAGTAGAACCAACTTTAAATAATAATGTTCATTTAGAAGAACAACAAATAAATTTAGTACCACAATTAACTAATTTAGAAAATATTAATGAATTAGTAGTCAATGAGTTAGTTGAAACAAAATCAAATGAAGAAGTTAATATTCAAGATGTAATTAATTTAGAACAAGAAATTAATTATGAAAACAACAATAATCAAAATCAAGATTCAGATAATGAAATCTTTGCGACAACATTAATTAATGAACAAGCTAGCGGTATTAATGAAGTTAGTGAACAAAAACAAGAAAGTCCAAAAGTTAACAAAAAACATAAAAAACAAACAATGGCTTTTAAAGTTGCTAACTCACGAAAAAACTTTGATTTTGAAAAATTTGAAAAAAATGTTAAATATAAAACTTTTAAAGATGGCACAGTTAAAAAAATTGCTGCTGAAGTCGATAATGTACGTTTAACATTTACTAATCCTTCTAAACCTGAAGACCGTGCTTTAGTTTTACGAAATACATCTGTTCAATTTTATGAAGGTGAAGTTCATGCGATTATTGGTGAATCAGGATCTGGTAAATCAGTAATTACTTCTCTTTTATATGGATTGGCTGGAAAAAATGCGAACGTTGAAGAAGGCAGAATCTTATTATATAATAATGAAGTTCAAGATTTTAGCTTTAAAGATTGAGAAAAATCACGTTATTTAGGAAAAGTAATTTCAGCTGTTTTCCAAAACCCAATGTCAACACTAAACCCAACCATGAAAATTGGTAAACAAATTATGGAAGGGATGTTGATTAATGGAATTGTTAAAACAAGAAAAGAAGCTTACAAAAAATCAATTGAATATTTAAAATTAACAAAAATTAATAACCCAGAAGAAATTATGGAATTATATCCACACGAACTATCTGGGGGGATGATTCAAAGAGTTGTAATTGCTTCAATTGTTTCATTACATCCCAAGATTTTAGTTTTAGACGAACCAACAACAGCGCTTGACCCGACAGTACAAGCTTTAGTGCTAGATGTTATTCGTGAACTACAAGATAAATTTAAAATGTGTATTATTTTTATTACCCATGACTTAGGGGTTGTTGCTTCGATTGCTAACTACATTTCAATTATGTATGCTGGTCAAATTATTGAAGAAGGGCAACGAGATGAAATCTTATGAAACCCACAGCACCCTTATACTTGAGGTTTAATTATGTCAATGCCAGATGTTAATAAAGGTGATCGTTTAGCAACAATTAAAGGTTCTGTACCATCACGTTTAAATGAAATTATTGGGGATGCATTTGCTATTCGTAATGATTACGCATTGACTCGAGATTTTGAACACGAACCTGAAATGTATTATGTGAGTGAAACCCATCGTGTTAAATCAGCATTATTAGATGAACGTGCTGAAGAATATACACCACCACAAATAATTTTAGATAAATGAAATAGTTTTAAACAACGACAAGAAAATAAAAATAATCAATAAAATAAGGAGCATTTATTATGAGTGATACAAACCAGAAAAAAGCCTTTTTCAATCATAAAAAACGTTTTTGTCTGTCAGATAAAATTACTATTCGCCCAATTACTGAAGGTTTATTAGATCGATTAAACGCTAATCCAGAAAAAAAACGTTTAGTAGAGGTGCGTCATTTAGATGTTACTTATGGTCATGGATTTAAGAAGTTTAGAGCTGTTAAAGATATTTCATTTAATATTTATCAAGGTGAAGTTTTAGGGTTAGTAGGTGAATCAGGTTCTGGTAAATCAACAACAGGATCTGCATTAATTGGATTAGCGCGCCATAGTTTTGGTGATATTGTTATTGATGGTGTTAAATTACCAAAACAAGGCGAAAAAGTTACTAAAGAATTAACTGATTTTATGGTTAATAATGTCCAAATGATTTTCCAAGATCCATCTAACTCACTTAACCCTTATGTAAATATTGAAACCGTTGTTTCAGAAGGATTAAACAACATTAAAGACTTAAAAAAATCTTTCTTACGTTTAATTTATAAAGATTATTTACGTGGATTAAAAAAAGAACTTAAAGCTAAAAATTTAGTTAATAATGAACAAGCTCAATCTTTTTTAGAGAAAGCACAAGATTTAAAATTTGATTATTTAAATGAAACTAATCAACAAGAATTAATTCAATTATTTAATGAATTAGAATTAACTAATTTATCATTAGATAATAATAGCGAAAAATTAGAAAAAGCATTTGATGATATTAATACTTGAAAATCAAAAACAAGAACAGATATTACACGTCATTTAATTTTAGACGTTCTAAAATCAGTTGGTTTAGATGAAACTGTTCTTCGTCGTTATCCATTAGAATTCTCAGGTGGTCAACAACAACGTATTGGAATTTCAAGAGCTGTTGCTCTTCGTCCCAAACTATTAATTGCTGACGAACCAATTAGTGCTTTAGACGTTTCAATTCAAGCACAAGTTGTAAACATTTTTAAAGAATTAAAAGCTAAATATGATTTAACAATTTTATTCATTGCTCACGATTTACGAATGGTTGAATATATTTCAGATCGAATCGCTGTTATGAATAAAGGAGTGTTATTAGAAATTGGTCCAACAAAAGAGATTGTAAAGAATTTCTTACATCCATATACACGATCATTAATGGAAGCAGTACCATCAATTGATTCAGATAAAAAATCTTTATTAGGTTATGTATATGATGCTAATATGCATGGATATACTCATGAAAAACAACCTAAATGAATTCACTTAGGTAATGATCATTATATTCTTGGAACAGAAGAAGAAGTTGCTGATTGAAAAGTAGGGAAATATTAGAAAAGGAGCGAAAGCAATATGAAAAAAAGGTTAAACTTATCCGCTAAAATTGCAATTGCTTTTGCATCAGTTGGTGCATTTGCTGGAGCAGTAGTTGGATTTATGAAATTATATGCTATTTCAACAGGAGGTCTTGGACGTCAAACATTACAAGTTAATAGTAGTTTTGATACAAGAATTCCAAATCGTCAAGTTGATCGTGCTTTATTAATGAACCAATTTGGAAAACCTGTTGCAGAATATGATTTTAAAGCTAAAAAAGGCAATAATACACAAGTAACTTTATTAGTTGATTTTGGCAAATACAAAGAAGGTCAAAAAATTTCTTATATTGAATTTTTAGATACTTTTGTTAGTCTAAATAACAATAACTTACCAAACTTAAGATTAGAAGTTGGACCAATTGTTTTTAACAATAATTACATTAATAGTATTTCGCCAGATGAATTTATTGAATTCACTAATTGATTTTTTAAAAATGTTTCTTGAGGACCAGATTTATTAACTTTAAAAGAATTTAAACTAAGTCGTGGTATACAACAAAACGGTAACGCAATTACATTAGGACTACATAGTGGTACAAGAGAAAGAACAGTAATTGAATTCTTTCCTGACGCCTTTTTTGGATCATTACCAATTTATAATATTAATGCTGGACCTGGTAATGCTTATGATTCATTAGCACGTCAAGTTAACAAAGAAGCAATGATCTTAGAGGAACTAGAAGAGTATCACCAAAAAATTCCATTGATGATTTCGGCTTACAATAGTCATAGTTTTGGTGGTGTTAAATTAATAAATGTTCTAAAAAATGCAAAAAACACTTATTTATTTAATGCTGATAAATATTTTGATTTAACAAAAGATCCATTAAATTTCCCTAGTCTAAAAAATCTTAAAGCAAGTGATAGAACTTTAAACTATCTTTTTTATGCTGAAAATGAACAACAAGCGAAACAAAAAGTACAAGCATATTTAAATGAACTGCAATTTGTTAAGGGTTTAATTCCAAAAGATAAGAAATTTAATCCTAAGATCGATGTAAAAGCTGATGAAATTAATAAAGTTAAAATTAATGAATTTATAGAATTTAATGGTAGTTCCTTACCACCACTAGGTGGTTCACTTGATCTTGAATCAATTGGCAAAACAAGAGGCGGGCAAAATTATTTATTAGTTGATGCAACAGTCGGTAATAAGCAACAAAAAATTAAATATTATATGTTTAAAGAAGAATTTACTTCTAGAGCAAACCCAAGTAATGATGATGAGTTTATTCAAAATGATAATAGTATATTAGCTTCAAGTTTGCGTGAGATAATAACTAAGAACTTTGATGATTACATTAATCAAAAACAAAATTTCAAAAATGTTTACGACACCGATTCTACATTTGCAAACAAAAAATTTTATGTTTATGATATTAATGGCAATGGTAAAAATCCACACTTTTATAAAACAAAAGAGTCGTTATTACAATCTGAATTAGTAAATTACGATGAAAAAAAAGTTTCATTAGTAACAATTAGTAAGGCAAAAGTTGAAAGCTCAAAAAAACTTATTCTAACAACTAAAGAAAATAAAGAAATTATTTTACAAGAACCAGTTAATAACCCTAAAGGTTATAATTATGATTCAAGTTTTGATGATGCCTTTAATACTTTAAAAATTGCAGCAAATTACTTTGATATTTTTACACCTCGTTTAATTAAACAAGGAAGTAAATTTGTTAATGGTAAAATTGTTAAAACTTATACTGTATATGTTGATGCATATAGTGGTTTATTAGATAAAGTTTTAAATAAAAACCGTCATTTATTACAAAAAATTAATGGTATTCATACAGAAGTTGTTCAAGATAAAAATGGTAAGAACACATATAAAGTTGTTAATGGTGAATATGAAGGTATTTACGCAACTGATCGAATTCCATACTTATCATTAGTTGCAGAATCGGACCCTGCTTTTAAAACAACTGGTATTAATTATTTAAAATACGTAAGTACACACGAATATGGGCACCACCAAACATTACAAGATATGAAAGATATTAGTGATAGTGATGATTCGGTTGTAGGAGGTGGAATTGATTCTAGAACTGGGGTTAGTGATGAATCATATGTTAATGGTAAAGTATTGCAAGATTATTTGAATGCGCGTTCTAGCGGAATTACTTTTAGAAAAACAGATGTTGACTATAACCCAACTAAAAACGGATCATTCTTTAATTTTTCATTAAATAACGATCCAAAAAAACCAATTTGAGAATCAGAAAAAGATATTTTTGGATCTGCCAATGCTGATAATCCAAAAGCTTTCTTTGAAAATAAAAAACGTCGTTTTCTACAAAAATATGATGAATTATATGAAGCTGCTAAATTACGTAATGTAAAACCATATGATTTATTTATTATGAATTCATTTGACCACGAATCAGCAACTGTTAATCCATCATTTGGCCCTAACATCAAAGATCCAAGTCGTTTAAAAGCTGAATATTACTTTTATAACGAACAAGAACAAAAAGACAATAATTTTAGATTTGGTAGTGTTATCGAAAAACCTGGTCTTTCAAGATATGATGGCATTTTAAAAGATGGCATGGGAACACCAATTAAATTTAGTAAAGATGGTAGACCAATTATTTATAGACTTCATAAGAAAAAACATCCATATACAAAAGACGATATTGAAATTTTAGTTAAGACTAAAAATAATATGCCAGTTATTGATTTATCAACTTGTTTAAGAGCTGATGGTACAATAGATATCTCTAAATTTAAAAAGCAAGTAAAAGAAATTGAAAATTCAATTAATAGTCTAATTATTAAAAATTACTATAATGGTGGTTGAGACGAAAATGGCAATTTTGATACATCAATGTTTAATTTAAAAACATACATTGATCATCAAATGTTCACTTCGCCTGAAAAACGAAAATGAGCTGAGCGAATCACTGATGCGATGTTTAAATATGCGGACTTTAATATTAGTAAATCTTTAAAATTAAATGAAAAAGCAAACGTATCTTCTGTTCCATATTATAAAAAAGTTCTTTCACAAATTGCTGGTGAAGATGTTACAGGTAAAACTTTTGATCAGTTCAAATATACTTTAGCAACTTTACAATATAATGCATCAAAAATATGAGATAACAAAACTAAAGAAGAACTTAATAAACTTGATCCAGAATTATTAGAAATTAAAAAATATTATGATAAACAATTTGATCGTTTTGGTGTTAAGGATGTTAATGTAGTTGCTCAAACAACATTATTTAATTACTTTGATATGGGAATTGAAGGCAATAACGGTTATAAATATTTTGTTAAACCAAAAGAAGCAGAACTATATAAAACTATTTTAAGAACAAAATCAAAAGAATCAATCGAATCAATTATTGGTATTCGTGCTAGCTATCTTACACAAAATAAGATTACTTCATATGAAGAATTATTTAATAAAGGCATGATAAATTTAAATCAAATTGGAACTATTAAATTAATAGTTAATAAAAGTAATGGTGAAGGAAAGCCAGAAAAAAAACTTGATGAATTAACTGAAAATGAAATTTATCCGTTAATGGTTTTAACACCATCAGAGGCACAAGCAATTAATTTTAATTATTTAAAATCAAACAATACATCATTTACTCCATTAACTATTCAAAATAAGGATGGAACAAAATTTTACATGATTAAATTTAAAGACATTCCATCTTTAATTGAATTTATGTCAGTTGATCCATCTAAATATACAATTGTTGAAAATACATTAAGTCCAAACCATGAAAATATTCGTAAATGAGATTATGAATATCTAAAAGAACGTTATGATGTTGATAAATTCTTTAATGAAGTAATTAAAAAACAAGAACAATATAAAAATATAACTTTAGAAGAATTTAAACAAAATCTAACTGGTTTATTATTTGATGGATTTACAGAATCTCACGATATTTTTAAATTCTATAAATCGAAAGATTTTAATGCAAATGAATTAGATAAATATAAACAAGTATTTGATGGTAAATTAGGTTTATATGGATTTAGAAGCTTTGGTAATAAATATGATAAACCAGCTTCTCCATATGGAGAACCACTTGATACATATAACTTTGCTGGTAATCCGCAAAATGTTTGAGAAGCAAAACCAAATGAAAAAAATGTACGTACTGTTGATTCAATTATTAAAGGAATTCAAGTTGAAATTGAACGAAAACACCGTCAAAATTACACTCTAAACTTTGGTCAATTATTACAATATGCTTTTGGGTTTACAATTTATACTGACAAACCCGGTGGTTCAAATGATATTTATGGTCAATTAGGATCATTTTTTGGAATAACTCAATCATCTGAAATTCCAAACGATGATGGAACAGTTGTTTCATCAGATTATGTAACATTAAATAAAAAACGTGTTCAAGAAAAACTAAATGAAATCTTTGGAGATTATGTATTTAATATTGCCGAGGTATTAACACGTGACTATGTTCAAACTGTATTTATTCCATCGCAAAAAGAATTAGATAATTTACCAAACTACATTTCAGGATTAAGTGATTTTAATACTGGTAATGAATATGTGTTTAGTGGTGATAATACAAAACAATGAAACGAACGATTAATCCCAGTTAATAATTTTTTAAGTACATCAAATACAATTGCATTAAATGCATTGTTTGCAACTAATGATTATGAAAAAATTCAAAACGTCTTAGCAAATCAAGCTCTAAGTGTTTATCGAAAAAATCAACAATTATTTGATGATTATGCAACAAAACCAGAAGAATTAGAAAATAACTTTGCTAAAGTTAAAGAAAGTTTTTTATCTGATACTAACTTCTTATCATTATCAAAAACTCATGACAATGATGTTTTAAATAATTTAAATTCATATTCTTTCTTAACACGTTTAAGTGCTAAAGCAAATGCTTATATTGGTAAAACAAGATTGACAAACAATGGTTTCTTTAAAGATCGTTGATTAAGAAAAATTATTGATTGACAAATCTATGACGACAATCGTGAACCAATCAAGGATAATCATTTAAATATTTTAGAATTAGATGATAAAACAAAAGTTACCGATCGTGCTCGAGCAATGTGATTATATATGTTGAGATCAAAAGGTATTGGCGATCGAACACTAGCTCAAATATATAGAAATAAAGAAAAAGATTCAATTTTAATGTATGGTTTCATTAAAAAAGAATACAAAGATAAAGTTAAAAAAATTGCAATTAAAAACAAAAATAATGGCAATATCGAATACATCGATGTTCATACAAACAACACAAATAATTTATTCTATTTAAAACGTCAATCAGATATTAATTCTAAATGAACATTAGAAGATGAAGGTTATGTTTCATGAACAACTGATTATGCAATTTTATCTAACTTCACTAACCAGTTAATTGGTTATGATTCAGTCAATGCCAAAGGTAGTGAATTTGAAATATATTTTGTTGATGAAAATCTAAAAGAAGTTATGGATTTAAGTGATCCAAACCACCCAAAAAGTTTAATGAATTTGGGCTCACGTAAGTATGTTGCTGAAAATGGTAAATCATACGCTATTTCGCCAGTCTACGCAAGAAATGAAAATACAAAAGAAAAAAACCGTACTATTATTAGAATTTCAAACCAATTCTCAATTTAGTAAATTAAGGAGTTTAAAATGAAAAAAATAAATAAGAAAATTATATTTTCATCAATCGCAATTGCTGGTTTAATCCCTGTTGCTGCTATTATTGCTTCTTGTGCTAAAACTAAGACTAGAGAACAAAATAAAATTAGTCCATATTTAGAAGATGGTAGCAATTTTGGTTTGGCAATTGATGCAATTAACACATTAAATTATGTAAAATTTGCATCGCTTCGTAAAATTGTATTTTCACTAGTAGATGGTTTAATAAAAGAAGCGCCATCAACAAATTCAACAATTGGTAACTTATTAGGTATCTCAAAATTATATTTAAACCAATATAGAAACCCTGTTGATGCAGGTTTTAATAACATGACCGATGCACAATTAGCGGGGATGAAAATTTCACCATCATATGTTGATTTATCATCTTTTGGAATTAATACAGGTGTATTAGCACCGACAACTAGCGAAGATGATCCAACTTGAACTTTCTATAATAATTCAAATAATAGAATCGTTGCAACAAAATTTACAACTAATTTTGGCGCTTCAAAATGAAGTGATGGTAAAGAAGTTAACGCACAAGATTTTATTGATGCAATCCAATATATTTTAGATTTAAATACTGGTAGTCAATTACGTTCAAACTTGTTACGTTTTAATATTAAAGGAACAAACGCCTTTAATAATGCACAAGAGGAATATATTCGTAAGCATGGCGTTCCTTATAAAAATCCTTTTGGACGAGCGCCATACATTTTAAATAAACAAACTGGGGAATGAGAAGAAGATTTTAATTTTGTTCCATATCAAAATCAAACTTTTGATAAAAACGGACGTCCTGTTGATGATTTAGAAATTGCAGCTATTAAAAAAGCTGCTTATGAAATAGGATTAAGTACCGGCAAAGCTTATACTAATATTTCAAATGAACAATTAAAAGAAGCTTTAAAATTACCAGAAAATAAGAATTTTAAATTTCAGGAATCAAAAACTTTAACAATTTTAAATCCTAAATACGATCACACAAAACCAGATAAAAATATCCCTGAGAAAATTGTCATTAATTTAATTGAAAATCCTTCGTTTAATCATCGCCAAAAACTAGCAAGTGACAACTTGCAAACTTTAGCTAATTCAAAAGATTTATTTAAATTTAATTCATTACCAACTACACGTTTTGATTTATTGATGGAATTTGAAACATACGCACCAAAACCTTCATTTAGTGTTTTATTAACTGATATTTTAGGTAATCAAGCATTATTGCCAGTTAATCGTCGTTTTATTGAAACGCATGGCGGAATTGAAAAATTTGGTTCAACTCTTGATAATTTTGTTTGAAGCGGTCCGTTTAATATTAGTGAGGTTGTTTTAGGGCCTCAAGGATATATGACATTAGAAAAAAATAAAGATTATTTTTCAGCTAATTGAACTATTAGCGATAAAATTAAAATTTATTTTAATTCTAAAAATGAAGTTACATCACTTTGATTTGAGCAAGGAATGATTTCATCAACAACCGTTCCTCCATCATATCAATTAAAATTTTGAGCGCAAAGTAAAATGCGTGATTTAATGAAAAAACAAGCAGGTGCTGGAACCGTTGCTATGCAATTTAATTTAGATCGCCAATCACGTTATGATAGTTATGAAGAATACTTAGCCAATCCTAACAAAGACATTCCAATTTTAGACCCTGATCTAAGACGAGCTATTGCCTTTGCTATTAATCGTGAAAATGTTTTAAAATTATCTGGTTGAACTTCATCTTTTCCAGTAACAACTTGAACATCATTTCAAAGAATAAAAGACTCAAAAGGACGAAATTTAGAGTATTGATTTGATAATCAACGTTTTGAAAGCGAGTACGTTGATACTATTAAAGACAAAAAAACTCATGAAACAAAAAAACAAAATCGTTCTTTCTTGGTTCAAAATAATGATTTTAGTGACCATGTTGGTGCAAAAAATTCAACATTTGAAAACATTAATAGAAAAGATAATGGTTTTGATGTTGAAGTTGCTAAGTTTTATTTGAATAAATACAAACAAAAAAATCCAAATAAAAAGCAAGTTGTTTTAAAATTTGTTTATCCTACAGAACCAGCTGATATCGGAAAAGCTGTAATTGCAATTAAAGATTTAATTGATCGTCATTTAGGTGGTTATGTAAAATTAGAACTACAAGCATTACCACCAAACACCTTTGTTTCATTTGCAAATAGTGGTAAATTTGATATTTCATACCAAAACTTTGATAAATACGCTGGTAGTACATATGATTCAGCGTTAGGATTATTTTTAACACCAGATGGTATTGATTTAAAAAACAATAAAAGTTTAGGTTATGAATTAAATCCAACAGGGTCTTGGACACCAAAAGATTTCTTTGATCGTTATAAAAACAAAGAAGATCTAGAATATGCTTTAAAACGTTTACATATCAGCCAAGAAGATGCCGATATTATTCGTGAATTAGTAACACCAACAAACATCAAAACAAGTGAAGTTTATAATCCACAACATTTAACAAATAGAACAGATTTACGAAAATTAAAATTAAAAGATAAAGCAATTCCAATGTTTGATATTGGTTATTCAGAATATGATGCTAAAATCATTAATGATTTACAACATCAAATCGAACAATTAAAACAAAAAATAACATTGCAACCATCGAATAATTTAAAAGTTCAATGAGAAAAAGAAGTTGTTGACTTACAAAATAAAATTGAGTCAATGCAAGAACGTGAGTTTTATTTATCAGAAGAGTTTTTAAACCAACACGATCCAAAACGTGAAAACAAACCATTCTCCTTAGTTTTACAGAATAATGTAACAGGCGAATATTCATCATTACAAATTGAACCAGTTGTTGATGTAAAAACAAAACAATATGTTCGAGCAACAAAAGAAGATTATGCGAAATATTATCATAAAGAAAATATTGATGAAATTAATTTAAAGAAACGATTTAAATACAAATTCTCAATTAAAACATTACCAGTTGGATCATATCAAGTAATCAACTTATCTTACACAGATGTTCCAAGACCATTATTAACTAAGTATTTAAGAAATGAAAATAATGATGCATCTGATAAAGTAAATACTGAAATTTTTATGACAAAATTAGAAACAGTTGTTGAACAACGTCAAAGAATTATTGATTTCTTCTCAGGTAATCGTCCAGGTTGAGAAGATGATAATAGCATCTTTAGAACAATTTTAAACTTAGAAAAAATCTTACGTGATGAAGCTGCGATTGTCCCAATTATGGAAATTGATACAAACTGAACAATTTCATCACTTGGTGGTATGAAAAATAACTATACATACTACTTGCAATATGCTTATGATTACCGTCGTCCACCACGCCCAGGATTACCAACATCCCCTCAAGCAGAAGGAGAAAATTAAGATTAATTATGGATTTAATTTTTAAAAGATTAAAATTTGTTTCAATTCAAAATTGAGCTTTACTTTTATTTTCTGTTGCCTTATTTATTTGTGTTGGTGCTTGAATTGGACACGAATTAGTGCGTCATAATTTATTTGATGCACACACACTAAGTCATGAAAAAGAACTACTCAATATGTTAAGTGCTAAAGATTTAAAAAATTATTTAACACTAAAAGAAGAAATTCAACTATCAATTGGTTTTTTTGGATTGTTTTTAGTTTTATGAACATTAACATATTTAATTAGTTTAACTGTTAATATTCGTATTTTAGTAAAGTATTTAAATGATTTTAATGAAAATAAAACAAAAGTTAAAAATGCTTTAATCATTTCACTAATTCCTTTTATTCACTATGCTTCAGCAATTTTCTTAACAATTGTGTATGATAAAGTGTTTAATTGAAATCGTAAAAAAAGTCATACTTTACAAGAAGAGTATATTTCAGCTTATGCTTAATTAATACAATATAAAAAAACAAGGTTAAAATTGTGTGTATAACACAAGAACCTTGTTTTTATATTCTTAATGTTTTAATGTTATCATTCATAAATTACAATAATTTCATTCCAAAAATTTTACTATTTTAGAAAAAAATAAAAAGATTAATGTTAATAAAAAATTAATTTATCTCAATATAGATTTATAAATAAGTGCACAATATTAAAATTAAGTATATTTACATATGAATATCAAGTTTAAAAAAATCTTAAAAAGCACAATATTATTACCATTAATATCTTTACCATTAATTTCATTGGTAATAAAAGGAAATAATCAAACAAGTTCGTCTTTACACGATAAACAAAATATAAGTACTATTTCTAATGAAATACAACATTCTACAATATTAATGAATAAGAAAAACGAAAAAGAGTTTAAAAATAAAAATATTATTAGAATTACTTTTAACAATATTAATGATAAGGATAAATTTATATCAAATATTGAAAGAACAAAATTATTAATGAATGATAAATCTGATATAAAATCATTTAAACTACTTCCATTTGTGGATTTGATAATTGATAAAAATTTAGAAACCAGTGAAATTAAGAATTTCATTCTAAGTAATAAGTTTAGATCTATAACATTTAACGAAATTAAATTTTATAGCAATGAAACACCATCACAAGAAAATAATTTAAATACTAATAATTTAAATTTAGACAATTGATTTTTAAAAGATTCTAGTTATTTGAAATCATACTCAACTATTGAAAATAATTATATTGTTGATTTAATTTATTTTGATTATGAATTTAAACCCATTAGCAAAGAAGAGGATTTAGTAAAAAAAGACTTTATTAAAAATAAGTTTTTGTACATTAAAATAAACAAAAAATTTAATCATAAAATTGGTCAATTAGTAAAAATTGATTTTTATAATATTAGAGATAATAAACAATACTCAGTTCAAGGAAAACTTTTAGTTAATAGCGATAATGAACAATTTTTAAAAATCAATATTGATTACAATTTGGAAATAAAACAAACATATTTAGTTAGTGCAATAAAATTTTTGGATGAAAACATCGAATACAACACACGTTCAAATTATGTAATGGTTAATTCCAATATTTCATTAGAGCATTTTTCTTTCTATGTTAATGATTACTTAACAGATTTAAATAAAAATATTTATGAAATGATTGGTGTAAACAAGTATAGACATAATTTAGAAGAGATTCCAGGTATAAAAAATTCGAATTATGAATTGCGTTCAAGACCAAAAATTGGAATATTTGAAGCGGGAAATGAAGTAGATTTAATTCCATCAAATTTATTTTATAGTGATACTAATTTTGAACATTATGAAAATTATAAAGATAAGTATGTAAAATGAGAGAATGATAGAAGAGTTAGAGAAGCGATTATTACTAATGCTAAAAAACAATTAAAAGACTATCAAGATAAAGGTGGTAATGATCCAGATGTTATTAACAATTTATACAAAAATATAAATGATAAAATTGACAAAAATTTACATGCTAACAATGTTGCATCTATTATTGCAAGCAATGTAGGAATTAATGAAAAATCACACATATATAGTTGAAATGTACATGAAAATGAAGGTTATTATGGATATTTTAGAAAATTTAATGAATTTATAGAAAAAGGAATAAAAATTATTAATCATAGTTATGGTATTTCATTACCAAACTATTTCAATTTAGAATTACAAAATCATTTTGAAAGTATAATTTTTGATAATTATGATTACAATGAAATAAAAAAAAGAAATAAGTAATTTTCTAAAAAAATATTCAAATGAATTAAGATATTCATTAAAGAATTTTCTTTTTGACTATGTTGTTATCATTATGGCGTAATAAATATTATGTCAACTGGTAATGATGGAAACTATGTTTTGAAATTAAATGTAAAAACTAAAAATAATGGTGAAAGAAAATTAAGTATACCTTTAAAAGAAGTTGATAATAAATATATCTTAAATGATAGATTTAACAAAAATTCTATTTACGTTGGTAGTATAAATAATAATTATGAAATTTCAAGTTATTCTAATTACGGAAATCATTCTAGTGTAGAAGAAAATATTGGCGGTAATTTATTTCCATTTTTAGTTGCTCCAGGAAATATATATGGTGTAGCAAAAATAAATCAACTTGATAAGTTTAATTACGTAAATAATAAAGAAACAATTAGTGAAGTACTAATAGGAGGAACAAGTTTTTCTACTCCAATGGTTACAGGTGCAGTTAGTTTATTGCAAGCATATTATATGGCTAATAATGCAAATAAAACAATTCCCGTTTCTCATGTTAGATCTATATTAGCAACTTCTTCATCTATGGATAAAATTAAAGATATATCTACAGTTTATAAAGAAAATAACCATAATAATGTATATGGATTTGGAATTTTAAACTTTGAAAATATTATAGAAGCTTATAAAAATGTTAATGATTTTGAAATTAATAAAAAATATAAAGAAAAAGAGCTAGTTAAAGAAATTGATTTAAATATAGAAAATGATAGTTCTAATTTAAACTTTTCTTTATCATGATTATATAATTCTAAAGAAAATATTGAGAAAAGTGATTCCCAACTAGAAAATGATTTTAATACAAACAATTACAAAAAACCAATCGACCAATCACATTATTCTTTAGTTTTAGTAGATAGCAATTCTTTAAAAGGGCGTTAATTATAGCAATATTGATAATATTAAAAACGTAATTATATCAAAATCTAATTCTAACACCAATGTTGAATTAATAAGAGCAAATTCTTTGAAAAAAGGAAATTATAAAATTTTAGTTTACAAAAATTCTGTCGATCAAAATCAATATGAAAAATTTAGCTATTCATATATTGTAAAAAATAGCAAACATTATTAAATCTTAGGAAAATCTAATTATGAATAAAAAAATAATAAAAATATCTTTACCTATTTTTGTGGGGTTGCTAAGTATTCCTTTAATCATAAGTTGTACAAAAACAACAAAATCAACAACTTTAAATTTTATTGAAGACTACCAATTTAATAGCAGTAAAAAACAATTTATTTTTAAAATTAAAAATGAGTTTTTTGACGATAAAGCAATTAATATAAATCAAATTTATAAAACAAAAGGACCTAATACTAGCAGGCATTATTTAAATAATATAGATTTAGCGTATTTATATAATTTTAAAACTAAGATTACAACAACGCATTATTCAAGTATTAACAAAATTGATCATGTAGATACTAAAATTCAATCTCCAGATGATATGCATCGAAAAATTAAAATAAGAATCATTCAACCAAACAGCAATAAAACCTTTTTTATTGATGGAAAACTTTATAAAAATGCCGTTGTCTTTAGTTGAAATGATTTTGAGAAAAATCAAAATTATATTTTAAAAAATATTGTTGTTAATGGTGTTGATTCAAAAGATTTTAATTTTAAATTTTCAACAAATACACTTCCTTCATTTGTTTATGATCAATCAAAAGTATTTACTAATAATCAATATAGTGATACCTTTGTTGATGAATTATTAAATTATCTTCAAAAAACTAAAGCTAAAGCATTTGATTTTAATTTCATTAAACAAAGCAAAAATAAAAAATTCTTTCCTTTATTAATTAATTGATTGCTATATGAAAATTTAACTACACCAATTAGCTTGAATGCAAGTGAATGCCAACAAGATTTTTGAAATGCTTTTAGTATGCTTAAAAACTTTCAAAATTTTAATGCAATTAATTTAAAAAATGATGAGTGAAAAGATTTTTTAAAACAAGAATTTGACAACCAAGCTAGCGTTGATGTTTTAACATTTCCATTTTATAATGCAAATAAAAATATGAACTTTAATGAATTTTTAAAAGCTAATAAAAAACCAAATGAAAATTCAAAAAATAGTACCTGGTAATGAAAAGATTCGAACTCATTTTGATTATTACTTTAATTTTTCAAAACTTAGTCCTTATTTTTATCGACAAAATTATGCAAATAATTTTTTATTATTGCAAAAGAAATTAATGCAATTAAATCCAAAAGAACAACAAGCTATTTTCAATGCTTTAATTGCACCAGATGCTAAAGATGATTATTCATTTAACAAATATTTTGCGCAAATTCCAACAAAATATAAAGATAGTGTTAACCAATATTTAATGAAATTTAATTTTGATTCTTTAAACCAAGATAAAGATATTATTAAACAAATTTATTTAGGTAATCAATATCTTTTAGAAGAAATTAATAATGAAGATCCATGATTGTTAGTTGATGATATTCAATATTTAATGAATTTAAATGATAAACAATTAAAAGCAAATAAGCATTATTTTAAATTAGTTCAAATGATTTGAAATGGTGTAGATATGTTAGATTATCTAAAGGGTTATTCACGCAAAAAGAATGATAAAACTTATCGAATCAACATTAATAATTTAAAACATGAATTAGCAATTAAGAATTTAAATCATGTAATTATTCAAGATTTAATTACTAAAAATCCACAAGATGATTCACTAAAATCAAGCTTAGTATCAATTCAAAAACAAATTGATGATTTAAAACAAAAAATTGATTCATTACTTGAAAACTTTAAAAAAGACTTATTAGATTATGATCTTAATTTAGATTTAATACAATGAGATTCTTTTAAACAAAGAGTTATTGATAATCAATTATTTACTAAAGAAAGTATTAATAAATTAGCAAGAATATTTAATAAATAAATTATAAAAACAAGGTAAAAATGTTTGCTAACACTAATAACCTTGTTTTTTATTTTTTAATGCTTTAAAATATTATTAACTATAAATTACTTATAGTCATTTTATTTGGGGATGTCACGGTTTCGACGTGACATATTAATTTTTAATTGCAGTGGGGTTAGCCCCTTATCGCTTTCGAGGCATCTTAAATGCAGAAAACAAAAAATCTTCTGAAGTAGAATTAAACCCAGTGTTTATGGCTTCAGCTACTAATGCAAACTACGCTTTTGCGTACTAATTAATTATTAGTAGAAACGTTCACTAACACAATTACTATTGGTTGGTTTTTGGGCTTATTGTACAATAGTTTTAAGTTTAAAAATTGTTATTTGTTGTTTTAAATTTAAATAAATCTAACAAATAGTTAGTTAATTATAAATTCGTTTTATTATTTGTTAACTACACTACTTCTAATAAAACTAAACTGTAGACATTATTAATTAAGTGTTGCGGAAAGGGGTTCGACTCCCCTCATCTCCACCATCACAATTTCAAGTAGAAATTTAATTATTATTAAAACTTATTGTGCAATTCAATAGATTGTGACCAAAAAATCATGGATTAGTTCCATGATTTTTTTAATGTTTTATAGTTCTAAAGTCATATGAATAATGTCTTTACCATCATCTTCTAGAGTCATTTCTTTTTGAATAGTAAAGCCCATTTTCAATCAAAATTGTTTAGCTCCTGGCAAATGATGGTGTGTATGTAAATAAAAACATTGAATGCCTTGTTTTTTAGCTTGCTCTCTTAATGCATTAAACAAACTAGTGGCAATTCCTTGGCGACGAATTGAAGGATCAATATATAATTTACCAACTTCACTTGTTTTGATATTTTTATCCAAACAAAATAAATCGTTATATCTATAGTTGTATTCATGACATGAAATTGTTCCAACTAGTTCATGAGTACCTTCTAAAAAGACGCTAAATCATGCGCCTAAAGGATTAATGATATAGGTTTGTTTAAAATTAGCTAATTCTTTAGGTAGGGTATTATGATCTATTTCAGGATAAAGTCTTTTACGAAAAGCAACAACGTATGCCACAATAGCATTAATATCTTGCTCATTGATTTTTTCTATCGACACCATAACTTAAAATCTAAAAGCTCCATATATATGATTAAATAATTTAACTTTATTATACTCCTAAATTTGGTATAATTTTAACGTTTATTCAACAATAATTATTGGACTAAACACTCTTGCTAATTTTAGAATTAACGAAATTAGCTATTAATATCCATAAGAGGAGCAAAATAAATGGCAAAATACGAAATTATGTTAGTTGTTCGTGGTGATTTAGATCAAGAACAAGCTAACAAAGTTGCAAATGAATTAAAAGCAACTTTAAAAAACACAGAAGTTAAAGAAAATAATTATGAAGGTGTGCAACAATTAGCTTATGAAATCAACAAGCTAAAAACTGCTTATCGTTATGTTTATAATTTTGAAACAACTGATGTTAGTTTAATTAATGAATTTAGACGTTTAGCAATTATTAATAAAAATGTATTAAGACACATTATTATTAATTTAGAAAAAGATTACGGTTACAAAGCAACTGTTAATGCTAAAAAAGTACAACGTAATGAAAAACGTGCTGAAGTTTATGTACGTCAAAAAGAAGAAGCAGAACGTCGTGCAGCAGAACGTCAAGCAGCTTATGAAGCAATGAAGGCTGAACGTGAAGCAGCTGGGCTACCAGTTAAAGAATTTGTTAAAGGTGCAAATTCAAAACGTTAAAAATAAAAATATTTTAATTTAACTAAAAAGATATTGAGGCGTAAAATGAACAAAGTAATTTTGATTGGTAATCTAGTTCGTGATCCAGAAGCTCGTCAAATACCAAGCGGTCGTTTGGTTACTAACTTTACAGTTGCTGTTAATGATAATATTCCTAATGCTAATGCAAATTTTATTCGTTGTGTTGCATGAAATAACCAAGCTAACTTTTTAACAACATATTTAAAAAAAGGTGATGCTATCGCAATTGAAGGACGTATTGTTTCACGAAGCTACGTTGATAATAATGGTAAAACAAATTATGTAACTGAAGTTTATGCAGATCAAGTCCAATCATTATCACGTCGTAATCAAAATGCTAATGATCATAATAATGATAAAGTAAATGTTGACACAATGATGGGTGCATACGCAAGCATTAATACTGATGCAGCATTTAGTTCAAACCAACCTCAAACTAATTTTCAATCAACAACATCAAATTCTAATAAAAATGATGATGAAGAAGATGAAATTACAAGTTGAATTAATCTTGATGATGATTTAGAATAGGAGATTTTATGGCTAAAGTAATTAATAACCGTAATCGTAAACCACGTAAAAAAGTTTGTATTTTATCTGCTAAAGGAATTGAGCATGTAGATTACAAAGATGTAGAACTACTACAACGTTTTATTAACAATAATAACAAAATTGCATCACGTCGTGTAACAGGTGCAAGTGCTCGTATGCAAAGAAGAATTGCAAATGCAATTAAACGTGCACGTTTTGTAGGATTACTTCCATACGTTAAAGAATAATTAAAATCAAAATAAAACGAAGGTATCATTTTGCAAACAAGTTAATGATATGTTCGTTTTATTTAATAAATAAGGAGTAAAGTTATGAAAGTTATTTTATTAGAAGATATTGCAAATCTTGGTAAAAAAAATGACATTGTTGATGTTAGTGATGGTTATGCAAAAAACTTTTTAATTCGTCAAAAAAAAGCAGTTGCACTAACAAGCAAATCACAAGAAGTTTTAAATAAAGACCTTGCAATTTTACAAGCTCAAGAGCAACAAGCTATTTTAGATGCAACTTTACTAAAAGATGAGTTAGAACAAAAACCTTTACACTTTTTTTTAAAAACAAACAATCTACAAACTTTTGGCTCAATTAGCAATAAACAAATTATTGATGAAATTAATAAAGACCAAAAATTAGTAATAAAACACATGATAACAAAACCACATGCATTAGGTATTGGTGAACACGTTGTTGAAATTTCATTACACAAAAAAGTGATTGCTAAAGTTAATGTTATTGTTAGCAAAGAATAGTGATTTATGTCAACGAAAGACTTAAATGATGCGATCTTAGATTTGTTTTGTTTAGTAATTAATAATAACGACTTTTGAAAAGATGTTATTTTACGTTTAGAAGCTAAGGATTTTCCAGAAAAAGTTCAACAAAATATTTTTAATACAATTGCTAATTTAAACGAGCAAAAATATAAAATTAGTGAATCAAATATTTTAAATGGTTTAGGTAATTATGTGATTGTTGATGAACAAGATCAAAATTATTTATTACATAAAAATTATTTAGTGCAAATTTTAGAACGTACTGACTATTTAGTTGATTTAAAAGATTGTATTGAAATTATTAAAAACGCTTCTATTAAAAATAAACTCGATCTTTTTGCTAATGAAATTCTATCAACACAAATTTCATTAACTAACGCTAAAGATCAGTTTAAAGAAATGCATGAAAAATTTTTAGAAATTCTTGCTTCACGAACTGAAGATACTATTGAAAACATGGAACTAATTGCAAATCGCTATTTTGAAAAATTAAACAAAATTGGTAATAGTGGGATTATTCCAGGTGTTATTAAAACTAAATATGATAATATTGATAAATTCACAAATGGTTATAAACCAGGAGAATTAGTTGTTATTGCAGCACGTCCTGGGATTGGGAAAACAACGTTTTGTTTAAATGTTATGGTTAATAATGTTAATGAAATTATTGAATATAATCAAAACATTCAACCTAACCAAAAAGAAAAGATTATTGTAATGTTTTCACTTGAAATTACTAAAGAACAAATCTTGCAAAAATTTATTTCAATTAAAACAGGGATTTCTAATAGAGAAGTTATTGAAAATAAATATCGCATAGCTAAAGGTTATGATACAAGGTCATTTGCAATGCAAGCAATTAATGAAATTAAAAGTTGACCAATTTTTGTTGATGATCGTCCCAATATTTCAATTGTAGATATTGAAGCAAAATTATATGATTTAAAAAAACGTTATGATATTGCTTTAGTAGTTTTAGATTATTTACAATTAGTCTCTGCTGGTAATGCTAATAAAAATATGACAAGAACACAAGAGGTTGGCCGTGTCTCAAGCGCATTAAAAGTCATCGCTAAAGAAATTAATGCTCCAGTTATTGCAATTGCTCAACTTTCACGTAAAGCTGAAGAACGTGATGTAAGTAGCAATGCTAATATGAAAAATAATCCTTTAGTGAAAACAATCGATAATTCCCCAAAATTATCAGATTTACGAGAATCTGGGTCAATTGAACAAGATGCTGACGTTGTTGCTTTTTTACATTGAGATCGAAAACAACGTAACGCTATGCAAAACGATAATCAAGAAACACGAATGCGTGATGATTTGATTGAAGCAAAATTTATTGTTGAAAAAAACCGAAATGGTTCAACAGGTGAAACTGACATTATTTTTTCAAAATTAAACAGTAAATTTATTCGTGCAACCACTTCGAAGGAGTAAACATGAAAAAAAATAAAAGTAAAAAACTAATTTTTTCATTATTAGGAATTAGTTTTATTGGATTAGTGCCAATTATCGCTGCTTCATGTTCAGCAGCTGCACATCCTCAAGTTAATGTTCACTATGTTAGTGCTAACGTTAAAACTAATAATATTGGTAAAGTTAAAATTCGTGCATTTGAAGGTAAAGATCAAAAACATGAAATGGTTTTTGAAAACGAAAACTTATTAGATGATGTTTATTATGAGGCAGGAGATTTAACTTATACAAGTATCAAAGATAATAAACGTTTTGATAAAAATAACAAAGAAATTGATCAATTAGGTTATTTAATTCCTAAAAAAGAAGTTTGAACAAAAGCTCCATCAAACTCAAACAAACTAACACCAATCAATTTAAGTATTTTACAAAATGAATTAATTCGTTTAATTGGTAATAAACTAAGTTTTGATCCAACAAGTAAGTATGCTAATAATCTAGAAGTTGTTGATGAAGCAAGTAAACAAACAGTTTTTAACCAAAAAGTTTATACACAAGGTGAATTAACAAAAATTAATAAAACTGTTGAATTAATTAATTCTTTGGTTATTAGTGATGGCTTGTATACTTACATTACTTCAATGACAGATCAATTAATGAAATGATTAGGCGAACATGCTTTTAACAATCACTCAAATAAAGATTTTGAATTATTTAAGGGATTAAAAAATGAAGTTGCTAAAGAATTTCTATTGGCTTTAGTCCAAGGTGTAGGTGCTGGTCAACATACATACAAACTGGCTTTATACAACTTTAGTTTTGATTGAGAATATGTTGATGCTATTACAGGTTTAAGTATTACTAAACCAAGTTTTGGTACTAAAGTAAGTGATGAATTATTAGTAAATCCAAGTTCAAAAAATGTTTTTGTACGTTTAAAAAACATTAAATTACAATATGCATGATACAACTCTTCAAACAAAACAGCTGGTTCATTTATGGAAGCGAGCTCAAATGGAAGCCAAGTAAATGCGCTTAGTTCAATTAACGCTGCACTATCAGGCGTTGACAAACAAATTTATGCTAAAATTCATGAAGATAAAAAACCAGAAATTCGTAATTTAGTTTATGATATTCCACTAAAAGATATCGTTGTTAATTTTGCACCATCAACAATGCGTTCTGCTAACGTTAATGAAAATGCAACAAAATTATTACAAGAAAACTTTGCAAAAATTAAAAATCAAAAAACTGAATTAACAGAAACAGAGAAAAAACAAACAACTGTTTATAATGAATATTACACAGGAACATTATCTAAGATTCATGCTTTTAGTGTTTTAGGTAAAGACTTAAAAGAAGATTTAAAAAACGAAGCTAAAGCTAATGAAAAAGAATACGTCGAAGACAAAAAGATTGAGGATTGACAATATTATGAACACGATCGTGGTTTAAATGGTGTTTATCCATATGCTTTCTTGGCTGAAAATAATGCACTTGAATTAAAAGTTGATGACTTTATTAAAGCACGTAAATTTGTTGAAGCTATTAAAGCATCAAATACTTCACGTACTATTTTACCAATCACCGATCCTAAAAACAACCAAGTTTTATCAAAGCAAGCTTATTCACAATTAGCAATGATTGCTTTAGAAAATAAAGATGCTAATATTCATGATTTAAGTAGTTTTGAATCTGCTAAAAATAATTTAAAGAAATATCTTTTTGATCTTAATGATATTAAAAGTGTAAACGTTAACTATAGTAAATGAAATGAAAAGAATTTATAATTAATCAAACCAAACAAGATTATTTAAGAAATATTATTCAAAAAGTTAATACAATCGAAAATCATCAAGTTGTTTATCCTTTAAAAAAACAACGATTTCGATGTTTTAACTTTTTTGATATTGAACAAACTAAAGTTGTTATTTTAGGTCAAGACCCATACCACACCCCAAAAATGGCTAATGGTTTATGTTTTAGTGTTGATTTAGGTAATAATTTACCTGGATCATTAGTTAATATTTTCAAAGCCTTAGAGTATGATTTGCAAATAAAAAGAACAAATCCTGATTTATCTGATTGAGCAAAACAAGGCGTTTTATTGTTAAATACTGTTTTAACTGTTAATGCTCATCAAGCTAATTCACATAAGGATTTTGGGTATGATCAACTAATTAAAAATGCGTTTATTGAACTAAAAAAACAAAAACATGTCGTTTATTTGTTGTGAGGAAAACAAGCGATGAGCTATATTGATTTAATTGATAAAGATCACAATTTAATTTTATGTGCTCCCCATCCTTCACCACTAAGCGCGCATCGTGGTTTTTTAACTTGCAAGCATTTTAGTGCATGTAATGATTATTTAATTAAACATTTTCGCACTCCAATAAAATGGTAAAATTAAATAATTAGTGAGGTGAATCTGTGACAAACATAACAAGCGTATTGCATGCAACAAATACTTCACAAGGTAATGGAATTAATTCATGACAATCAATCCTAATTTTTTTAGCGTTTTTGATTGTTTTTATTATCTTTACAGTTATTAAAAAAATTTATTATTCAATTCGTTTTCAAAAGCGTTTTTATATTATTCCTAAAACTTCAGTTAAAGGAATTTCTAATATTGCAATGGTAATTTCGATTTCTGTTGCAGTAATTATATTATTAACGGTTTTATCAGCTAACACAGCTTCTGTAATCTTTCGGGCTTGACCAGGAACTCGTGTTACATTAGAGGGAATTCTTGTTAAAATTGGTGGTTTATTATTTGGTCCTATTTTAGGTATTTTTATTGGCGCAATGACTGATTTATTATCAGTTGCTATGACTGCTGGTGTATTTCATTATGGTTATTTAATTGCTGCTATGGCCTATGGATTAATTGGTGGATTAATTCGAATTATTCTAACAACTTCAAAAAAGAAGGATTTACCTTTTGCAATTTATAGTTCGATTGCAACTATTTTAATTGGTGTAGCAATTGCTTTATTTTTATATTTTGCACCAGGGATTGGTGATAAAGGTTTTAACATTCAATTATTTGGTTTTGATATTAAAATTGCAAGAACATTAATGATTGGAATCATTTTAGGATTTTTCTTATTATCAATTATTGTTGTTTGATTTAGTTTGTTAATAAAATATTTACTTAATCATAAAAATAAAAACAAAGCTAAATCAAATTGATTTATTATTTTTGCTCCTGTTTTAGTAACGATTTTATTAACTGAAGCAGTAGTAAACGTTTTAATGATGCCATCATTTGATGCTGAATTATCAAGTTTAAAATATACACAATGATTATCAATTCGTGCAGTTTTATTTGTACCAATGGTAGTTTTAAATCTATTAATTATTTATCCAATTTTCAAAATAGTTGTTCCTTTAATTCGTTATGATTATGAAGATGATATTATCGAGGATAAACACATTCCAATTCATGTTGATTAATAGAGGAGAAGAGAAATTAAGATGAGTTATAATTTACAAAAATTAATGTCATCATGTATGTTTGAATTAAGTGATGATGAAATTAAACAAGTTGAAAATCGTTTAAATACTTTATTTAATGAAATTAAAGTTTTTGAGCTTTTTGATTTACAGCAAATAGCACCCTTTGAAGTTATTAATAATTCTTTTGATAATTTCTTACGCCAAGACGAAATTGATTCTTGCGCAACTAATAATAGTGAAGAAGTTTTAAATAATTGTTTAGAAGTAATTGATCATTATGGGGTATTAAAAAATGAAAAATAAAACTATTTTAACACTTCATGAACAAATTAAAAAACGTGAAATTAAAATTTATGATTTAGTTAAAAAAACAATTGATCATAATTTAAAAATAAAAAATTTAAATGCAAGTTTAGCAAATAATTATGAACAAGCATTAAATCAAGCATCTTTTTTAGACCAAGAAATTTCAAATAATGACACGCAAATTGATTATTTATTTGGAATTCCATATTCTTTAAAAGACAATATTTCAACTAAAAATATCATTACAACAGGTGGTTCATTATTTTTAGAAAATTATCAACCACCATATGATGCAACAGTTAAAACACTATTAGATCAAAACCAAGCGATTTTATTAAATAAATCAAATTTAGATGAATTTGGTTTAGGTGGTACTGGAACTGATTCTGCTTTTGGTATAGTTGTTAATCCATTAGATTCAACACGTGTGTGTGGTGGTTCATCTTCTGGTAGTGCAGTATTAGTACAACAAGGTGTTGTGCCTTTTGCAATTGCTACAGACACAGGTGATTCTATTCGTCGACCTGCTTCAATTATGGGAATCGTTGGTTTTAAACCATCATATGGTATTATTTCACGTTATGGAGTTTATCCTTTCGCTCCATCGCTTGATCATGTTGGTATTTTCACAAATAATGTTTTAGATACTCAAATTGTTTTTAATGCCATAGCAAAACGTGATTTTAAAGATTTTACAAGTCTTGATTTTAAGACACAATCACTTACAACTCTAAAAACAAACAACAAATATAAAATTGGTATTTTTAAACCTAGTTTTGATTTATTAGAGCCAAAATATCAACAAGAATTAAATAATTTAATTAATAAATTAAATAAAGACCATGAAGTTATTAGTGTTGATTATGATATTAATTTACTAAAAGCAATTAGTCCAGTTTATAAATTAGTTGCTTTTAGTGAAGCTTATAGTTCATACTCTAATTTTACAAATATTACTTTTGGTAAACACGATATAGAATATAAAAACTATGAAGATTTAATTATTAAAGCTCGAACTTTATATTTAGGAACACAATTAAAACAACGTTTTATGATAGGTGCTTATGTTACTCAAGAAGCTCAATTTGAAACTTTATTAACTGCAGCTAAAAAAATGCGAACATTAATTGTGCAAAAAGCTAAGCAGTTATTTACTAATTGTGATTTAATTTTAAACTTAGCAGTTCATGATGTTAGCGAAACAATTGAAGATGTTAATAATCAAAAACCAACAACTAATTTAGTTGAAGATGTAATGCAAATTGCTAATTTTGGTGGTTTTCCATCAATTGTAATTCCTTTTATAAAAACCTCATTAGGAAACTTAGGTTTAAATTTATGAGCAGATTATTTAAATGACAACAAACTATTAAATGCTGCTTATTTAATTAGTAATTTATTAGGAAATGAGGAGAAATAATAATGCAAAATTTTGAAGTTATTATTGGTATTGAAGTCCATACAGCACTTAATACTAAAACAAAAATGTTTTCTAATACTCCTACATCTCATAAAAGTATGGCTAATACTTTGATTAATGAAATTGATTTAGCATTACCCGGAACATTACCAAGTGTTAATCAAGAAGTTGTACATAAAGGCCTTTTTTTAGCAAACGCTTTACACATGCATACAAATCATCAATTTATTGCTTTTGATCGTAAACATTATTACTATTTAGACTTACCTAAGGGTTATCAAATTACGCAAAATTATTTTCCTATTGGTCAAAATGGTTATATTCAAATCACTGATGAAAATAATAATCCAAAAAAAATACGTATTAAACAAATTCATTTAGAAGAAGATACCGCTAAACAAACTAGTGTTAATAATCAAGTTTATTTAGATTATAATCGTGCTGGTTGACCACTAATTGAAATTGTAAGCGAAGCTGATTTAAGAAGTGCACAAGAGACTGTTTTGTTTTTAGAAGAATTACGTAAGATTTTATTATTTAATGATATATCAGATGCAAAAATGGAAGATGGTTCATTACGTGTTGATGTAAATATTTCAATTAGACCACGGGGTGCAAAATCATTTGGTACAAAAGTTGAAATTAAGAATATTAACTCTATTTCTAATGTTGCTAAAGCGATTAATTACGAGTATAATCGTCAATTAAATTTAATTTTATTAAACCAAAGTGTTGAACAACAAACACGTCGTTTTGATGATAGTACTAATACAACTGTTTTTATGCGTTCAAAAAACGATGCCATTAATTATCGTTATATTCGAGAACTAAATATTGCGCCAATTTATTTAAGTGATGAATATGTTAGTCAATTATTATCTACTAAACCTTATAGTATTAATGATTTACGTCAAGAATTATTACAAAAAGGCTTAGTTAGCTCAGCTATTGAACAACTATTGGGTGATGGCCCTTTATTTAAAGCGTTTAAATATGTCAATAAGATTGTTAACAATCCTTCAAGTGTTTATAAATGACTATGTTTAGAATTCATTGGTTTAATTAATAAGAACGCTCAAATCATTGAAGATATTTCAATGGAATTATTACAAAAAATTGGCGCCATGATTGTATTATTTGATCAAACTTTAATAAATGGGAAACAAACAAAAACAATTTTAGAAAAAATTTATTTAACAAATAAAGACCCACAAACACTAATTAAAGAATTAGGATTTGAACAAATTACTGATGAAAATGAAATTACTAACCTTTGAAATCAAATCCTAGCTAATAACCAAGAAATGTTATTACAATATGAAGAACGACCCGATCGAGTTGAAAAATTCTTTATGGGTGAAATGATGAAATTAACTAAAGCACAAGCTAATCCAACAATTTCTTTCAACATTTTAAAAAAAATATTACAAAAATAAAAAAACATTGTATAATTATTTTTATACTAAGAAGTTTGCAAATACTTTTTAGTTGATATTATGTATAGAATTAAAAAAGCTCGTGGTTTTCGCAAATTATATTTTCCATGAGCTTTTTTATTGTTTTCTTATAATCTTAAACTTATATTTTAGAGCTTTATATCAGCAACAAAAAAGATGATCGTATTGACCATCTTTTTTTAATCTGTAAATTGGTTTAAAGCTTTTGGTAAGTTTAGCTTTTTAGTTTTATATAACATTTGTAATCAAGCAAATAATAACACAAGACCAACAAAACCAAAACTAACAACAAAGATTCATCAAGGAATAGAAGCTACTAAAACAATGTTGAAAGCCGCAAAGATTGCTAATTTATAAATATGAATAATTCCAAATGAAAGTGGTGTAGCGATTAAGATGTTTAATAACCATACAATTGGATATATAAACATGAAATTATTAACATTTTTAAAATCACGCATTCCTAAGACTTTCATAATCGCAATTAAACGTCGTGATTCATTAGCTAATGTTGAAGCTACTAAAATAATAATAATCACAAGCGATGGAATAATCGCAATAATAATATTTAACAACAATGTAAACGATGTTTTATCAATTACTGAAGCAAAGATTTCATTTTCAATATTAGCATCAACTGCTTTAAATGATGGCAAGTTAGCTTCTTTACCAAAAATTTTATTCATCTTTTTTAATAGTTTATCTAAATTAACTTCAGAGAAAGAATCTCAACTAATTTTATTTTTATCAAAACTAGCATTTAAAATTGAATTAGCTAAATCTCAACTATAGTAGAAGATTCAATAAATATTAATATTTTGAACATTACCACCAATGTTTTCTAATAAGTTTTGTGGTCATGAATCAATGGCAGGTGATAGACCACTTGGTGAATAGAATGAAGCCATATTATTGAAAAAGATTGGGCTTTTTTCTTTTGTAAAAAAGCCATTAAATTCACGCGCTTCAATTATTGGATGACCATTTTCAACTTGCATTCGTTCACGATAATCATCAAATCCAATTAATTTATTAGCAATTTTTTGATTAATAATTAATTGCTCATCCATTAAACTATCATTAATACCAACAACTTTAAATTTTGTTTTGTAAACTTGAGGTGTGTTATTAAATTTATTTGATAAACGTTTGATATGATTGTTAATTTCGTATTCAAAAACATCATTAATGTTTAAATGATATTTTTGAGCAACAACTTTATTAATGATAATATTATGAACTTCATTGTTAACATTATCATCTTTAATTAAATCAATTAAATTTACACCTTGGTCATTTATTAAACTTAGTTGAGTAGTAGGACTTGGTTTATCATCAATGAATTTGTTTTTTTCGTAATTAATTCCTAAGATTTTAATTTCATTTCCAAACTTCTTGGTTTTTGTTTGCATTTGACCTAATAAATAAGTATATGGTTGTTGCGTTTTTTCATCTTCAATATTAACAAATTTTAAACCTGCTTTATATTGTAGATAACGTGTTGATTTAAATGTGTACATTTGTGTGATTAATCGTAAGAATTCAGGTAAGAATTCAGCAGCGCCTTGTTCTGTTAGTACACCTGGTTTTTCATTAATTTTTCATTGACCATTAATTTTAACAAAGAAAGCATCTTCATCATTTTCGCTTTTTGGTGGTAAACCAGTTTTAGTTCATAATGAAACTTGACGAACAATACCATCATCTTCAAAATTAGGTACATCATATAATTTATTAACTTTTTTACCATCAATAATTTCATATCCAAAGTTTTTAAATGCTTCATCTAATAAATGTTTTTCATTTAACTCAGAACGTGCAATAGCTGTAATTGGTAAGAAAGTTTTAGCAAAAACTCAAGGGTTAAATTCAATATTAACGTCAGTTGCTTTAACACTAATATTCCCATCTAATGAGCTTTTTGAAATAACTTTACTATCAAAGAAACGAATGTTTTGTAGAATTTCTGGTTGAGTACTAATTGATGGATAATAAACATTTGATAACATTTTGCCATAAACTGGATGATCTGTTCCTAGATCTTTAATTTCACGCATTGCATTATTATATTTTAGTGATGAATATGGTAAACCACTATCTTTAGTTTTATCAATAGCATTTACATTATCTAAATATAGATTTGTATCGCTACCCTCTAATGTTGCGCTACTAATTTGATAAATATAACCTTTTTCAAGTTGATTGTAATCTAAGATACCAACATTTGGTTCAACTAATTGAGCAATTGCTTTAGTTGTTATAAAAGGTACTTTATTTTTATTATTAAATTCATTGCGCATTGCTTTTAGTGTTAAATATAAATTACGATTTACACTTAAATAATCAATGCTAATTTGGTTTTTATCATGATTATTTAATCCATAATAATTATTATCAAAATAAATTAAATTATCATTAAATTCATGTTGTTTACTATCATAAACTAATAAGTTAGTTTTTTCAATACGCATATCACGCAATTGATAACTTTGTTGAGGATTAATTTTTAGTTTTGTTAAATCAAAAACAACTTCTTTTTGTTCGTTAACAACACCACAAATGCGAATTTCATTAGTTTGATTAATTGTATAAGTTAAATAAACTTTTTGATTAATTAACTCTTGTGGTAAATTATTGAAATATAAATATGGTAGACGCCCATAATATCCATATAAATAACGACCATTTTTAGAATAATCTAATGTTTTTAAAACATCATTTATTTTTGATAAATCAACTAATGGATTTCCTTTAGTGTTTATTACATTAACTAAACGATATTTTTGTTTTTGATTTAGTAATGAAAGATCAAATACTAAAGTTTGATCTTGAATTTTTGGTTTTAAATAAGTGTGTTGATTATTAGAATCAACATAATCTAAAATCACATCATTATCACTAAAATGTGATTTTAGTAAATGAATATATTGTTTGTGATCTGATCAACTAAAATGACCAATTTTTTGATTATTTATATTAATTAAATAAGGACTTAAATTTTGCGAACCAATTAATAATCTATTTGTTTCTTGTTCATAAATTCCTTCAAACATAAAACTACCATTAATTAATTGATCGGTTTTAAAGTTGATTAATCCTTTTTCATTAATAATTGCTTCAATAATAACTTTTTGTTTTGTTTGATTATTAATATAAACAACATTAACTTTTTTATTAATTAAATTTTTGATTTTAACTTCAATTTTAACGTTTTGAACAATTTGTTTTAAAGGGGAATATTCATTTGGAACTCCCATTTCTTCAAATTTTGAAATGTAATAAAATCCGCCTTGTTCTGTTGGTGAGTATAAATCAACAGCGTATTCATATTCACGTTTAGCATTAGTAATGCTTGCTGATTGACTAAAGTTATTTTTTGTTGTAGCAATAATTGAAGCAATAATCGAGAACGATGAAGCAATTACTAATAAAATTAACATCCGTGCTAAATTAGCAACAACATATGTAGCTTTTAAAACACGAATCGCACCAAATTTTAAAAAGATGGCTTTTGTGCCAATAATAAATTTATTAATTTTAAAACCAGCATCACCCTTCATTGTTTCAGCTGTTGGTTGTTTTAAAATATAAAAGATTAATGTTCAACAAATAAAACCTAAAATTAGTGCTAATGTAATTGGAATAGCAAAGATTCATCCAACACTAACAAACTGTTCTGGAATAGGAATTAGTCAATAAGAACTAAATAAACGCATAATTAAAGGTTGAATAGCATATGCAACGCTATAGCCAATAATTAGAACAATTAATGAAGGAATAGTATAAAAAGGAGCGAATGATAATCATGCTTGTCATCTTGTTACACCTTGGGCTTGCATAGCACCAAACATCACTTTATTTTTGTTGATCATATTTTTAATACTTGAAGCAACAAAATAAATTCCCAATAATAAAATTAAAACAATTAATCCCACTGCAATAGCAATTACTAAATTTCGTAATTGTGTTAAGAAAAGTGTTCGTTTAACATAAATTCGATAAGGATTATCTTTATCTGTTTTTTTGTATATATTACCTTTTTTAGCACTTAATAACTCTGATTTTATTTGATTATAAACATTGTTTTTTTGTAATAAATTAAAATTATTAGTATTAACTTTTAGAGTGTAGTACTCTAGAATTGGTACACTAGCAGCAATAGTTTTAAGTTTAGCAAATCCTGAATCATTAACATATAAAACAGTTGACTTTTGTTTATTAATTAAAATATCTGAATCATTAATAGCTGGGAATAAAAATTCTGGACTATCAACAGCTCCAATAATAAAGAAGAATTGACCATTAATTTCAACTTTATTAGCAGGACTTACAACATAGTTGATTCAACTATAATAATCTTTTGCAATTCTTTTTTTAGAACCATCTGCTAAAGTAATTTCTCGATAGTTTGGCTCATCATTAATAACACGATATGGTAATTTTAAAGCTTCTAAAAAGTCTTCATAGTTACCAACTTCTTTATAACTATTTGTATTTTTTGCTGTTTTTTGATTAGCTTTAATATATGATGTACTTACATATGCTAAATCTGAACTTCGATTAATAATATTGATTGTAAATGGTAATAATAAAACGTTTGTCAAAACATTTTGCGCTTGAATTGTATAACCATAAGGTGATTGTTGAAGTTGTAAAAAATTATAACGTTTAATAATTTTTGACATTCAAATCTTAAATTGTGCATAATCTTGTGGATTATCTAAAGCTCATTGATCATAAATTGCTTGCTGGTTTGTATTAATATCTTTAATACCTTTTTTGAAATTAATGATGTTTGTATAATCATTTAAATCACGTTCTAAAACATTAATTAAGGTATTTTTTTGATTTTCTTCATCTTTTTTAACAATATTAACTAATTGTAAACGTGTTGGTAAATTTTTATCATACTTAACATCAATGTAAGCCTGATGGTTTTTTATATATCCATTAAAATAGTATTGTTTTTGATCTTTAGGGTTGTTTGCATTTTTATAAATGGCAATAACTTGTTGATCATCTTTTCAATTTTGATGATTTAAATTAAAAATTCAGTTTTTATCTTTATACGGTTCGAAGATTTGATATAAGTATTTTTTATACTCATTCATTTCTCTTAAATATTGTATTGATAATAACCATTCTGATTCATTAAATAAAACATTAAAAAATTGGGGCAATTGATAAATATTGATGAATGATGTATTAACTCATGGACTATAATCACGTTGTTCAACTAATAAATCTTTATCAGTATTTGGATCCTTTTCATAGCTTTTTTCTAATGTACGAATCGCTTTAATATAGTTAGAGTAAAGATTGTAGAAATCATTAATTTTATTTGAATTATGATTATCTATAAAAATACGTTTAAATTTTTTGTTTGGATTTTGGCTTTTTTTATTTTTCTCATCAATTTGCACCATGTTATCGATTCACTCATTTTTTGGAGCGATAACCCCATTTTGTGCGTATGTAGGGTTGCTTACATTAGTAACAATAAAATTTGAATCACTTTTAACATCGTTATGAATAGCAGATTCATGTTTACGATAGAAAACATCATAATTATTTAAAACAGAATGAAAATCTTGAGCGATTAAATCATTGTATAAAAAACGTTTAAATTTAGCTTGATCAAGATTAGCAGCCAATACTTTTTGTTGGTTTTTTAATTGAATAAGTTCAAAATTAGAATAATTAGAATTTTGTAAAGCAATATTTATTTGTTTTAATTGCGCTTCATAATCTTTAATTTGATCTCTGTTTTCTTCAGCTAATTTTTGTGAATTCTCATAAAAGATATTTGTTTCTTCTCGAATTTTTGTTAGTAACAATACTTTTGCTTTGGTAATGATTTTTTGAACTTCATCAAACTTTTTTGGATCATTAATTAATTCTTTTGGAATTAAAACTTGATTTTGGAATAAATCTAAATATTTTTGTTTATAGTTATCAATTTTTAATTCGTCTGCATAACGATTTTTATCAATTCCTTCACTATTTAAATAATTAGCAAATAATAAATATTTTGTTGATAATGTACTAAAATCAACATGTAAATTTACGCTATAAAAATCTTTTTTTATGGTGTTTGCTTCTAATGTATCAACAATAGCTTGAAATGTATTTTGATAATTTTTAAAATCAATAGCTTGATTAGAACGATCATTTATTGTTTGAATAACTTGTTTTGAATTAAGATCAATATTTCTAATTAATACTGGATTTGTAAAATAAGATTTATTTTTAAAACCTAATTCTTCGTGTTTATTAAAATCAAAAAAGGTTTTAAATGGCGTGTTTTTTTGTACGATTGCTGCATTAACTTTAAATGTTGAATCATAATTATTATTTGTTTGTTTTAGTGTAGGTGATTGAAATAAAATACGTCCTCCACTTAAATTTTGAAAACCAACTAACTGGTTTTTAAAATTACGATATTCATAAACTAAATCTTCATAATTATTAGCAAAATTTTGATTGCTTTCTTGACGAGTTTCAAATCAAAAAACAGTTTGTAATTTTAGTTGATTAATTTTATTTCAATCGATATTTCCTTCTAAATTTAATACTTCTACTTGTCGATTATTTTTATTAGTAGGTCAATAAAGATTGTGGTTGTTGAATGTCGGATCAATTAGTTGTAAATAATTATTAGAATTTTTTAAGATATTTTGATTAAAAATTGTTAACTGAGTTAGTTTTTCATTATGCTTAACTAGATTATCACTTACTTCAATTTCATTAAAACTAATGTTATCTTGTTCTTTTGTGTCGACTAAAAAATCACTCTGTAAACCAATTTTTTTAATGTCACTTTGTGATTTTTGCAAACGTTGAACTGTAATTGTTGTTGCAACGATTACAACCGTTGAAACAATCATTAAAATTGAAAGTTGGGTTACTAAGGCTTTATTTTTGAAGAATAAACGCATCATATTCTTCATTAATAAAAACATTTTTTTCATATTAACTCCAAACTAAAAGCACATGGGCAACTCGTACTTATTAAGTTAGCATAATTTTATTATTATAACATTTACGCATTAAAACAAAACTATTAATAAAAGCTGATAATTCCATATTTAGATTGCTTTTAAATGGGTCATGTAGTATAATTTCATACGTGTAGTAACTTACTTACACAATTTATTAGCATGTGGAAAAGTTTTAAACTTGTTAAACCACGTAGCGAATATCTTAAATTTTAACTTATAAAATAAGTAGAAAGAGGTGTTGCGTGTGGCTCCTAAAAAGAAAGAAGTTACAAGAATCGCAAAATTAAATCTAATTGGTGGACAAGCTAAACCTGGTCCAGCATTAGCATCAGTTGGGATTAATATGGCTGAGTTTACAAAGTCATTTAATGATAAAACTAAAGATCAAAATGGAAAAGTTATTCCAGTAATTATTACAGCTTATAAAGATAAGTCATTTGATTATGTTGTAAAAACAACTCCTGTGACATATTTACTAAAAGACGCTGCCAAAATCAAAAGTGGTGCAAAAGATCCTAAAAAACAAGTTGTAGCAACAATTTCAAAAGAACAAGCTTTAGAAATTGCTCGTTATAAATTAGTTGATATGACAGCATATGATGAAGAAGCAGCTTTAAGAATGATTGCTGGTTCAGCAAAACAAATGGGTATTGCAATCGAAGGCGTAAGTGCATATAAAGAAAAGAAAGGTAACTAATCATGGCTAAAATTTCTAAAAAATTATCTGCTGCTTATGAAGGAATTGATAAACAAAAAGCTTACCCTTTATTTGATGCAATTAAACTAGCACAAGAAAAATCAATTACTAAATTCGATGGATCAATTAATATTGCTGTTAAATTAAATTTAGACACAACTAAAGTTGAACAACAATTACGTGGATCAATCTCATTACCAAATGGTAATGGTAAAAATGTACGTGTTCTTGTTTTAAGTGAAGATATCACTAAAGAACAAGCTGCTGCTGTTGGTGCTGATTACTTTGGTGGTGCTGATTACATTCAAAACATTGAAAAAATGTTAAACCAAATTGATGTAATTATTACTAACCAAAAAATGATGCCATTATTAGCTAAATTAGGTAAAGTATTAGGACCTCGTGGTTTAATGCCTAACCCAAAAATTGGTACTGTTACAAACGATGTTTTAAAAGCTGTAGAAGAATTTAAAAAAGGTCGTATTGAATATCGTACAGATACTTATGGAAACATTCATATGAGTATTGGTCGTGTTTCATTTGAAACAGCTAAAATTGAAGAAAATGCTAATGCATTACTAAGCTTAATTAGATCTAAAAAACCAGCAACTGTGAAAGGTCAATACATTCAAAATATTGCTATTTCACCTACAATGGGACCTGGAATAAAAGTTATTATCAATAACAATTAATTAACATAATTTTATAATAAGACATGTGAAAGGTGTTAGCTAGCTAGCATCTTTTATTTGTCTATTTTTAATTTGCTTTGTAAATGTTTTAGTTAAAAACATACTATAATATATAAATACCTTTCCCTAAGGAGTTTATTAAATGAGTCAAAGTGATAAGAATACTCATAATTATCAAATTTCATCATTAGATAAAGTCATTAACGATTCAAGTGTTGCAGTTGAATTTGAAAATGTTTATTTTGCTTACACAGAAGAGCGTATGATTTTAAAAAATGTTTCATTTACAATCAATGATAATGAATATGTTTGTATTATTGGTCATAATGGTTCTGGAAAATCAACAATTTCTAAAGTTTTAACAGGATTATTAAAACCAAAAAGTGGGGCAATTAAACTTTTTGGAATTGAAATAAGTGCTGCGAATTTAAAATATTTAAGAAACAATATCGGTATTGTTTTTCAAAATCCTGATAACCAATTTGTGGGTATTACAGCTGAAGATGATATTGCTTTTGGTTTAGAGAATCGTAAAGTTCCACCTAACAAGATGTGAGATATTATTAATGATGCAGCCATTGCTACTGGAATTGAAGACTTATTAAAAAAAGAATCACTTGAGCTATCAGGCGGTCAAAAACAACGAGTTGCTATTGCTTCTGTTTTAGCAATTAATCCTAAAGTAATTATTTTTGATGAATCAACAAGCATGTTAGATCCTAAAGGAAAAAACGAATTAAAAGATTTAATGGTTTCATTACGTGATGTAGCTAAAAAAACAATTATTTCTATCACTCATGATATGGAAGAAGTTGTTAAAGCTGACAAAGTAATTGTTATGTCAAATGGCGAAGTTCAATACATTGGTACTCCACAAGAAGTTTTTGCTAATGAAGAACGTTTGCTAAAAATGCAATTAGACATTCCATTTACACTACGATTGGCAAAAACACTAAAAGATAAAGGATTAAAAATCGATTTAACTTTAAACAACGAGGAGTTAATTGAAAAAATATGCAAAAATTAATGGATACTTTTTTCAAAAAAAAGCTTAAGGTTCCGCGTCCAATATCTGATGACATTAGTGTTCGTGTTAAGAATTTATATGCCATTTATGATGAAAAGCAAGAAAACGAATTAGTTGCTTTAAATAATATTTCATATGATTTTAAAAAAAATAAAATCTATTTCATTATTGGTAATTCAGGGTCTGGTAAATCTACATTGGTTACTCACTTTAACGGATTAATGATTTCACGTTATGGTTTTGTTCAAGTTGGTGATATTGTCTCTGGTGATCATTATGATCTCGAACACCAATTATTAGGGGTTATTGATTCATATGATAAAAAGATCATTAATTTATTATGAAAAAACCAATTAGATCAATGAACTTTTTTAGTTTTATATTCTAATGAAGTAAATGTGCAACAAGCACGAATTTTATTTGAAGCGAATTTTAAACAAAAACCAGTTAGTTTAAAATTTATTAAAACAAAAAATAATCATGAATTAATAACTAATCCTTATGTAAGAGAAAATACTAAAATTGCTGTTGTTCGTGTTGACAAAAATGTTTTTTTAGAAATTAATGATAAGATGGATTATGATGAACTTCAACGTTTTGAGTTTATTAAAAAAGAAATTAAAACTAACTATCATTTATCTAAAAAACTAAAACGTTTTAAAGAATTGCGAAGACGAGTAGGGTTTGTTTTTCAATTTCCTGAGTATCAATTATTTAAAGATACAATTGAAAAAGATATTATGTTTGGTCCAATTAACTTAGGTGTTAAAAAAAGTGAGGCTAAAAAACGTGCTAAGTTTTATTTAAATAAGTTAGGCTTAGGTGATGATTATTTAGAACGTTCACCATTTGGACTATCTGGTGGTCAAAAACGACGGGTAGCAATTGCTGGAATCTTAGCAATTGAAAATGATATTTTAGTTTTTGATGAGCCAACTGCTGGTTTAGACCCTGCTGGTGAGCATGAAATGATGCAAATTATTTTAGATGCTAAAGCAAATAATAAAACGATTTTTGTGATTACTCATACTATGGAACATGTACTTGAAGTTGCTGATGAAGTGGTTGTAATGGATGAAGGCGAAATCATTAAAACAGGTACACCTTATGAAATCTTTTTTGATGAACACATTATTAATTCAACTTCAATTCAAGTTCCTCGTGTTATTGCAGTAATCAATGAATTAATTAAAAAAGATTCTAAATATGAAGTTTTAAAACAAAAGCAACCACGCACAATTGAAGAGTTGGCTGATGCTATTGTTGAGTTTAAAAAGGGAGGTAAATAAATGAGTGCTAATGCTTATGTATTCCGGCGTTCGCCAATTCATCGTTTAAATCCAGCGATTAAATTTATCTCTTTTATTTTATTAATTGCTATGATCTTTTTACCACTTGGTTTTTTTGCACAAATGATTATTGGAGTTTTTATTTTAATTATCTTCTTTGTTGCTAAATTACCTAAAAAAACATTATGAAATGTTTTTAAGTCGGTTATTATGTTGTTTGTCATTTTATTACTTATTAATTGAATGACCTATAAAGATCCAATTGCGATTTATAATATTACAGATCAAGCGAAAGTAATTTTAGGTGATAAAGATTGAATTAATGGTCCAATTAATAAAAACTTATCATTTAGTTTAATTTATAATGATATTTCATCAACGCATGTGCAAAATTTAGTTTCAAATATTTGGGGTGGGGAAATTAAAAACTACATTAGTCCCGAAATCATTAAAAAACTTATTGACAAACCAGATTATAATGTTGCTAAATTTTTAAGCGAAAACAATATAACTGTTAAAAAACTAGCAAGTACTTTTAATGCGTTAAATCAAGATGTTCGTTTAAATAATTATTATCCAATATATGGCGATGCTGTTTTAAGATCAGGTAAAGTTGAAGTTCCGTTAAGCCATTTATCATATTATATGTCAACTAATTTATGAAAAATTGAAGGCGTAAAATATCAAGGATTAATTTTATCTGGCGTTGGTGATCAATTAGGTAAAGCAGAAACAGCCTTATTTTATACAAGAAGTCCATTTGCTTTAAGCCCAGTGGCTATTCAATTAGCTATATATATTTCAATTAAAATTTTTTTAATGATAACTTTATCATCAATTTTAACTGCAACAACATCATCAATTGAGTTAACAAACGGTTTAGAAGATTTATTAAGCCCTTTTAAAATTCTACGATTACCAGTTGCTGAAGCTTCAATGATGATTTCAATTGCATTACGTTTTATTCCTTCTTTATTAGATGAATCAAAACGAATTTTAAATGCCCAAGCTTCGCGGGGAGTTGATTTTAATAATGGAGGAATGCTTCAAAAATTAAAATCATTAATCTCATTAGTTGTGCCATTATTCTCAATTGCTTTTAAAAAAGCTGAAGATTTAGCCAATGCTATGGAAGCACGTTCTTACAATCCACGTTATGCAAGAACTCGTTATCGTGCCTTCCCACTAAACTTAACTGACTATGTTTTATTTGGTATTTTGTGTATTCTCGTTGGTTTTTTAATATCATTAGCAGTGATTAAATTTTATTTTACTCCATTCGGCGCTTTTGAAGCGAGTGCGCTATTTGCTAAATAGATTTGATAAAATAACTTGTTGAGCAAGTTATTTTTTTATTATTAGATAAGGATTAATAGTCATGAATTATAAAATTAGTATTCGTTATGATGGAAGTTTATTTTATGGATGAGCTAAACAACCACAAAAAAGAACCGTGCAAGAACATTTAGAAACTGTTTTTAAAACTATTTTTAAAATTAATGATATTAAAATCATTGGCTCTGGACGCACTGATAGGGGCGTACATGCTTATGAACAAGTTTTTAGTGTTAATCATCATCAACTAAATTATGAACCACAAGTTATTTATCAAGCGCTTTGTTCACAAATTGATCCTGATGTTCAAATTTTAAAAGTTCAAAGTGTTCATGATACATTCCATGCACAACATGATGCGATTTCAAAAACATATCAATATATTATTAATGATTATGAATTTGATTTATTCAAACACAATTATGAATATTTTATTCATCAAAAAATTAATGATCAAAAACTATTAGAAGCCTTAGAATTATTTGTTGGTGAGTATGATTTTAAATCATTTTCAACAAGTGAATTACCACTAACAACACGAAAAATTAATTGAGTTAAAATTACAAGAAATACTCGTTTAGAAATTTATATTAATGGCAATGGCTTTTTAAAAAATATGGTACGAATGATCATTAGTGCTTGTATTGATTATGTTTTTAATAAAATTAGTTTAACTCAAATAAAAACATTATTAACTAATCCTAAAAAAGGTGCTAGCGTTAAACTAGCACCTCCTTGTGGTTTATATTTATATAAAGTTTATTATTAATGTTTTTTTTCAACATGTTTTTTAGGAATATTGGCCATTACTTGAATACCAAGCGCTCCTTTTCAAACATATACTAAAAAGATTGGTGGACCAGAACGAACAACAATTTTTTCTTCATTAATATGAAAATGATCAATTACAGCTTTTTTTAATTCTTCAATACGTTCGTTTGATAAACCTGCTTGTAAAATACATACTTTTTCAATTGTTTGATCGTTTAATTGATCATCAAAAACATGACTAATTCCTTCAAGAATTTTGTGGGGTGCAGAGCGAATATTTAATGCCATTCCCGCACGATGGTTTTTTCACTCAGCTTTAATAATTGGAGTTACTTTACTTAGTTTTAACATAGTTCCAATGATTTTAGGAATTCGACCAGAACGTACAAGGCCAGTGATATTTTCACATGCTAAAAAACTACTAGTATAATTGTGGTGTTCATCAATCATTTTGATTACACTATCAAAACTAATATTATTTGCTAACATTGATTTAATTTTGTAAACTAAATCTTCTAGTGAATAACCAAAATCTTCTGTATCAACGGCAAATAATCGATTCTCATATTCTTTTTCTAGATTTTTTGCGTTATTAAATTGACTACTAAAACCACTTGAGATACCAATGAAAATAATTTTTTCATATTCTTGTAACTTTTGTTCAATCGCTTCAATTAAAACACCATATGGAGTACAACTTGTTTGGAAACTATACCCATTATCAATGTCTTGATAAATTCGTTCTGGTTTTGATTCAATACCATCATCTACAATTAAAGTATGATCGCTTCGTAGAATAGAAAGTGGCAAAATCATAACATCATTATTTTTGGCTCATTCACGATCTAAGGTTGTTGATGAATCTGTCATGATTAAAAATGATTTTTTCATAACTTTCTCCTTACTTAATTATTTCAATATTAAAGTTTAAAAACTCATTATATTTTAGCAAAATATGGATTTTATAGACTTATTATCTTTATGTAAAGTTATATAATATATTAATGAAAGAAAATAATTATTTAAAAATATTTTATCGAGGTATTTATGTATAAGTTTGATCCAAAACTAAATCATAGTGCTGCGCATGTTTTAGCAATGGCACTAACAAAATTTTATCCTAACTTAAGTCTTGCAATTGGTCCAGCTATTGATGAGGGCTTTTATTATGATTTTAATTTAAATGATCCAAATACCTCAATCACCCCTATCGATTTATTGAAAATTGAAAAAGAAATGAAAAAAATTGCTGCTCAAGCATTAACTTTTGACTATGAACAAGTTAGCTATGAACAAGCAAAAGATTTATTTAAAAATAACAAATACAAATTAGACATTATTGAAGAAAATAAGAATAAACCACTTTCAATTTATCATTCAGGTAAATGATTTGATTTGTGTAAAGGTCCTCATGTTGAAAATACAAAAGAAATTAAAGCAATTAAGTTATTAAATATTGCTGGTTCATATTGACGAGGCGATGCAAATAATGATCAACTAATTCGTATTTATGGTGTTGCTTTTAATGACCAAGCCCAATTAGATGCTTATTTAGTTGATTTACAAGAACGTAAAGAACGTGATCATCGTAAAATTGGTAAAGATTTAAATTTATTTACTTTTAATAATTTAGCTGGTCAAGGTTTACCAATCTGATTACCAAATGGAACAATTATTAAAAGTCAAGTTCAAAAATTTATTAATGAAGTTGAATTTCAATTTAATTTTGACACTGTTATTACGCCAATATTAGGAAGTATTGATTTATATAAAACAAGTGGTCATTGAGATCATTATAAAGACAATATTTTTTCACCAGTTCAAATTGATAATGAAGTATTAATACTTCGTCCAATGACATGTCCCCATCATACATTAGTTTATTCTAATGAACTACGTTCATATCGTAGTTTACCAATTCGTTTAAGTGAACATTCAATTTTACATCGTTATGAATCATCTGGTGGATTAACTGGTTTTGAACGAGTGCGTGAAATGATTTTAGAAGATTGCCATGTATTCTGTCGTCCTGATCAGATTGAACATGAAGTAATTAATGCTTTTAAAATGATTCAAGAAGCACAAGAAGGATTAGGTATTAAAACATTTGAAATTCATTTATCTTTAAATGATCCAAATGATAAAGAAAAATACTATGATGATCCTCAAATGTGAGAACATTCACAAAATACATTACGTAAAATGTTAAAAGATCATAAAATTCCTTACAAAGAAATGGTCGGCGAAGCAGCATTTTATGGGCCAAAAATTGATTTCCAAGTTAAAACAGTTTTAAATCGAATCATTACAGTTTCAACTATTCAATTAGACTTTTTATTACCAAATCGTTTTAATTTAAGTTATATTAATGAAAACAATGAACAAAGCACACCAGTAATGATTCATATTGGAATCATAGGTACTTATGAACGTTTATTAGCGATCTTATTAGAACAAACTAAAGGTGTTTTACCACTTTGATTATCACCTGTTCAAGTAGTTATTATTCCTGTTAATGAAAATTTACATGCTGATTATGCAAAAGAATTAAATGCAAAATTACGAAAACACTTAGTACGTAGTAGTTTAGATTTACGTAATGAACGTTTATCAAAGAAAATTCGTGAGGCACAAATTCAAAAAATTCCATATCAAATTGTTGTTGGAGATGAAGAAATTAAAAACGATAAAATGGTAACTTATCGTCGTTATGGTAGTGAAGAAACAACAACAGTTTCTGTGGATGATTTTATAAAGGTGTTAGAAAACGACATCAGATCAAAAAAATAAATTAAATAATGTTATTTTTAATATAATTAATAGATTATTGTTCGAAGAGGTGAATATATAATGGCGATTAAACGAGGCGTTCGATTGCAATGCAATGAGAGTAAGAGTATTAACTACATTACTACAAAAAATGCAAAAAATAATCCAGACAAACTTTCTTTAAACAAATTTTGTCCTAAATGTCGTAAAGTAACAACTCACGTTGAAATTAAGAAGAAATAGGTATTAGATTATGAGTGATTTTAAGTTACAACAAGTTTTAAAAACAATTAAAGAACATGAAGCACAAGGCGTAGATGGCATGATTTTATTTTGCCCTTATAACCGTTATTGATTTTTAGAGTTTGCTTCAAGTGATGGTTTTGTATTTATTAACAAAGATGGTAAAGCAATTTATCTAGTTGATGCTCGTTATTATACAGCAGCATCTGAAGCTGTAAAAAATGCTAAGGTAATTTTATTAGCTCGTACACCACAAAAATCAACTTTTGATCTTTTAAAAGATGCAATGGTTGAATTAAATATTACTAATGCACTAGTAGAAGCAGATTATGTAACATTAAACGTACATGAAATGTTACAAAAATTAGTTAGAAAAACTACTCTTTTTACATCGGCTGCATTACGTGCTATTAAAACAGAAAAAGAACTTGAATATTTACAAAAAGCCGCTGATATTGCTGCTTTAACATGTAATTGAATTCGAGAACAAGATATTATTGGTCGAACAGAACTTGAAGTTGCAATGCTAGTTTCAAAACACATGTTAGAATTAGGTGGCGAACTAAATTCATTTGATCCGATTATTGCCTCAGGACCAAATGGAGGTTCACCACACCACCATCCAGGCAATCGTGTAATTGAAGATGGTGATATGGTAACAGTTGACATTGGTTGCACTTACAAAGGTTATTGTTCTGATATTACAAGATCTTTCATTGTTGGTAATAAAGCAAATCCCCAAATGCAAGAAATTTATGATAAAGTACTTGAATCGCAAACAGCTGGAATTGATTTAGTAAGCACAAAAGTAACTGGTCAAGAAGTTGATAAGTTATGTCGTGATATTATTGATAATTCTAAATTTAACGGCTATTTCACACATGGAACAGGACATGGTGTTGGATTAGAAGTTCATGAATTACCAAATACTAATGCTGGTAACCCTAATAAATTACCATTAAATGCTGTTGTTACTGTTGAACCAGGGATTTACATTCCAAATGTTGGTGGCGTAAGAATTGAAGATACAGTTGTAGTAAAAGATGGTCAAGCTTTAGTTTTAACAAGATTAGCTTATAAATAAAATTTAATAAAAAAGGGTATAGTTCAATTGGTAGAACAGCAGACTCCAAATCTGCGTGTTGCGGGTTCGAGTCCTGTTACCCTTGCCATTAAAAATAAAATGAAAACCATCATTCTTGATGGTTTTTTCTTATTTTTGCTTTTTATTAAAGGTTTAACCTTTTTTCAAAATGTTATAATATAGTGTTAAATGCTTATAATATTTGGAGTTATTAAAAATATGAAATATAATGATATTTATAAAGGATTAATAGAACTATTAAAGAAAAGTTATAGTCCTTATTCAAACTATCCAGTAGCAGCTTATGTTGATACTGATATCGGACTTATTCCTGGTGTGAATGTGGAAAATGGATCATTAGGATTAACTTCTTGTGCTGAAAGAAATGCGATTTTTAATGCAATTACAAATGGGGCAAAAGTATTTAAAACAGTTTATGTAATCACAAAAAATAATGGCGATATTGGCAGTCCTTGTGGCGCATGTCGTCAAGTAGTTTCTGAGTTTTTAAAAAAAGATGCAAAAGTTGTTGTTTTTAATAACGATGGAACTTATAAGGAGTATAGTGTCGAACAATTATTACCATTTGGATGAGATCCAAATGTATCTCTATAATTATTTACAATAAGAAGGGAGATAAAAATTATGGAAAATACAAACAAACTTTTTAATTGTTGATTAAATTCACCAAAAATTTCTCAAACAATTAAAGAAGAGTATAAAAATAAAACACAAGAAGAAATTGATCATATTTTTGATGAGAATTATCGTTTTAAATTTGGGACTTCGGGGGTACGCTGTATCTATCAAGAAGGAGCTCGTTATTTAAATGTGATAACTTACACTCAATTAGCATTAGGATTTATTAAATATTTAGAAACAAAAAAAAGTCCTAATAAAATTATTGTTATTGGTCGTGATAACCGCTTTGGATCACGTGAAAATTTAAAGTTAATTGCTGAAATTTTTAGTAGTTTTGATTATACTGTTTATGTAAATGAAGACTATGGCATGTTATCAACGCCAATCACTTCGTTTTTAGTAAATGAACTACAAGCGAGTGCTGGAATCATGATTACAGCTTCACATAATCCTAAAAACTATAATGGTTTTAAAGTTTATAATGCGAATGGTGCTCAACCATTAGTTGATGATACTAATACTATTGAGTCATTAATGCCATCATATATTGAAGCACTAAATTTTAGTTTTGAACCAAAGCAAGATAGTATTAAATTTTTAACACAACAACATCTTCAAACTTATTTTGATGCAGTTAAAGCTCAATTAATTCATACTAACCTAAATACTAAAAAACCATTTAAAGTTGTTTTTAGTGGTCATCATGGAACAACAACAAATGACATGATTCCTTTTTTAGAATCACTTGGTTATGACATGGTTAGTGTTAAAGAACAAAACTTTGAAGATCCTAATTTTAGTGATGATCCAAGTTCTAACCCAGAAGAACAACGTTCATTTGATTTAAGTATTGAATACGCTGATAATGCCAATGCTGATGTTATGATTGCATCAGATCCAGATGGTGATCGAATGGCTATTGCTGTGCGTCATCAAAATTATTGAAAATTTTTAACTGGCAATCAAACAGGTGTATTAATTGCTCATTATTTATTACATCATAAAAAATTCACTAAACCACCATATATTATTTCAACATTTATTTCAACACGTTATCCAGAATTATTTGCCAAAGATTTTAATTGTGATGTTTTATATGTTGATGTTGGTTTTAAAAATCATGGTAATTTAGTTGCTAATCGTAAAAAAACACACGACTTAGTTGTAGGTTTTGAAGAAGCAATTGGTTCATTGTCATCTGATATTAATAATGATAAAGACTCATATCAAGCAGCGTCTATTTTATTAGAAATGGTTAATTACTATCATGAACAAAATCTTGATTTATTCACTGTTCTAAAAAAAGAAATTTTTGCAAAATATGGCAATTGATATAGTAAAACTGCACAATTTGTAATTGATGGTGAAAATTGAAAACAAAAAGCACTTGCTATTTTAAATAATTTAAAAAATTTTGAGTTTAAAACAATTACACAATATACTATTCAAAACATTATTTTTCATGAACAAGGTTCTTATCTTGAATGAAAATTAGATGAATATTCAACAATTAAATTTAGATTATCAGGAACAGAACCTAAATTTAAAGTTTATATTGATTTATATGATTTTACTAAAGATCAAAATCGTGATTTTTATCAAGAATTAAAAGTTAAAGTCGAAGATATTTTAGATTTTTTAAAAAATTATTTAGATCTTTAAAATACTAATATAAACAAAACGACCCTTTTTTTGGGTCGTTTTTTATTATATTTATATATTTTTATATAAATAACATTTGTATATAATCATGTCAGTATGATTAAATTTACACAAAAGTAAATCAAGTGTTAAAATAATCATGTAAATTACTTTTAATTTATATTTAATAAATTCTTATAAAATATCGAACAAGATGGTATATAAGGAAAACATTTTATGGATTCGAGTTTAAAACGTCAAAAAAGAAGAAATAGAATGATTATTAGCTTAATTTTTGCTAATATTGCTTGAATTGGAATTATTACAGCTATTGTATTATGTTTAAAAAATAAAGAAAAAAATCATAAAAATTTTGTTGAAGAAGATCATAAAATTAGTCATCCAAGTTGAGAATACGATAAGGATGGTAATTTAAAATTCATACTAAATTAGCAGAAGATTTAAATAAAGACTTAAGACAAAAAGCTCAAAAAAATGGTAATGTAAAAACAGTTGTTGTTGATCAAGATGGTAATGAATATGAAATAGATACAAATGTTGGTCAAGACGGTAAAGTGGTTATTAAAACAAAGAATTTATCAAGTGGAGATTCTACAAAACCTAAAACATATACACTTAAAAAAGTTATTTTAAAACAAAATGATCAAGGAAATAAAGATTTAATCAATGAAAAACAGTTAAGTGGAGATAATTATACTTCATTCAAGAAGCCAACCGTTGTTGCTAAAATTAAGAAAAACAACGATTATGAAATTAGTTTTTCAAATCCTAATTTAATTAACAAAAAAAGTTAAATTAACTTTTAAAGTAGATAATAAAGATCATAATCTAAAAACAATTGAAGCGTTTGTTGATTCAAATAGTAAGGCTAATTTTATCACAAGTGATGATACAACTTTTGCGCCAAATCATAAATACACATTAACAAAAATAGCAATAAATGATCAAAAAATTGCAAATATTGATGAAATTCCATTACAAGATCGAGTTATTAATAAACAAAGAAACATTGTACTAAATGAACTACAAGTAGCAAATAATTCGATTGCGTGAAATGATAATGATAAAAAAGCTGACCAATTAATTACAGCAAAAATTTTAAACGTTAATAGTGATTATAATAATCGTAATGCTAAATTAATTTATGAATACAATTATCGTGGAACAATAAAAGAAGTTGAATCATCAATTTTTAAATTAGAGCAAAACAAGACAACTTATGATGATATTGTTTTGTCAGCAAATGTTCCTAATCGAAAATATACTTTTAAAAAAATTAAAGTTCAGGACGCTAAGAACCCCTTAGTTTATACTGATTTGAATATGAAAGATAATTTAGTAAATACATTTATTGTTCAACCATCAAAAACATGAATTGATTGAGTTCCACCAACTGATGAACAAGTATCAAACTATTATTTAAAAAATTTTAGTATTAAAATAAAATCAGATGATAAGGCTTTTGAAAATAATAAACGGGTACGTATTTCATTTAAATCACAATATGATAGTGATAAACGCAAAATCGAATACACTGGTAAATTATCACGTACTAGTGAAAATGGAGATGAAACAACAATTGAAAATATTCAAACAAAAGATCTTCTAGGTAACCGTAAGTATTATATTGAAAAAATTGAATTATTAGATGAGTTATCATATGCGAATAAAACAAATAAAATTATTTATCAATGCGGATCAAAAGCAAAATACTCATTTGATGTAAAAAAAGATTTTTATAAATTAGAAGGTGATGATAGATGATGAATACGTCCTTGATATGATTCAGTAAAAAATCAAGCGCATTTTAAATATTATGTTTATTCAACTAATTGATGTAAGAATGGATTTAAAAACATTAATGCTAAATTTAAAGTTGTTTTTCACAGAAATGATGGCACATCAACTGATGATGAATTAGTAGCTTCTAATTTAAGTTTGATTAAAGACGAGGAAAAAAATCAATATTATATAGAAGGAATATTAAATAATATAATAATAAAAAACCACTATCGTATAAAAAATATTTATGTTTCTAATCCTACAAGTGATAATTTGTTTGATGAAAACAATAACGAAAGAGTTAGTTTAGATGGTCAATACAACTCGGGATTTTCAAGTTATGAAATTGAATCGCAAAGTTCGTTTTTTGGTAGTAACGAAGGTTCTAGTATACATGATCAATATGTAATAAAAACTGATCAAGATAGTAAAAAATATTATTTAAGTTTAAGAATAGATCACAGATATCACGATAAGTACCTAAGGGCTGTTTTTGAATATTATGATTCTAAAACCAATAAGTATGAGTATTTATATACCACTCCTATTAAACTAGATTTTTTTAATAAAAATAATAATGGCTATAGTGTAGATTTTGAAAAGTCTAAAAATATAGCTGTTTGAAAGGGTCCAGAACGTATATTCAAATTTAAAGGATTTGAATATAGCGAAGATTTAAATAGTAATAACTGAAAAACATTTAAATGTAAAATGAATGCTAATAATTTGGGAATATTAACAATTAAATAAAAACAATTAGTGTAATCTACTTTTAGTGTAAGACTGGAGTAGATTTTTTTGTAACAAAATGTTTGATGAAAAAGTTAGTGATATGAATTTAGCTTTTTTAATGATACGTAAATAAAAATAATGATATAGATTTTTATTTATTGATTAATACTTAGAATCAAAAAACAAATTTAATAATTGAACATGTGTATTCGCAATTATTAAAAGATGAAAAACTATCACATAAAAACGTATCTGGTATTTAAATATTTTAAATATACAAAGTATTGAATGAGGAAGAAACAACAAAACTTTATAATGAATTCACAGAAATAAATGGAAAATCAAGATCTAATAAAATTTATATTAATGAAGATGTGTTTAAGGAAGCTTTCGCAAGTTTAAAATTAAGTGATAAAGAAGATCTTTACCCATAACAAATGAAAAAATGCATATAATCTCTTAAATTTTGTTGATTGCTTTATTTAATGTAAGATTAAGACGTACAATAAGATTTATAATAATAAAAATATGTTATATTTGTATATACAAATATAAATTATATAACAATATATATTGCTTGAGTTAATAAATTTATTAAAAAATCAAATAACTTTTGATATTAATAATTTTAACCTTTAATTCATCTTTAAACAATAATTTCATACTATAATTTTGGTGTTAAAAATTAAAAAGTGATGTTTTTTGTTTTAAGGAGTTTTATGAAATTATTAAAAAGTAAGAAATTTTGAGCAATATCATTAAGTTCTATATTAGTAGGAGCAAGTGTTGTTGCAGCTGCTACTGCATGTACTAATTCTAGTATTGAATCTCGTGTAAGCACAACTTTTGCTAAAACTCAAAGTGGTATTTACGCAATCTATGAAATTACAAATTGATCTAAATTAGATGCAAATGAAAAGAAATCATTAGAAAGTCTTAAATTTACAGCTTCTGTTATTGATAAAGATGGTAAAGCTGAATTTACAGCATCTACTGGTATTTTAAAAGAAGATAAAGTTTATGTAAAATTACCACGTGAACCAAAAGCAGATGATCGTGTAGTTGTTAAACCTGATAATGCTAATTTAAAAATTGGTGCTGTTTATGTAACAACATTAAATGTAAGTAGTGTTGAATTAAATGATGGTTCAAAAATTGATAATAATACTAATCAAAAAGATGAATCAAAACCATACAATAGTGTTGAATCAATCATTTATAATCAACGTTGATTAGCTAATGTTTGAAATACATTAAGTGCAGAAAAAGATGGTATGTTATTAACTGCATACAATAGTGCAAAACACCAATTTGACGCTATGGTTAAACAAGACGCTTTTGATACAAACAAAGTAAAAGTAGAAAAAGATGCTAGTGGTAACATCACAAAAGTAACAGTTTCAAATCCAGATAGTGGTAAAGCTATTCCAGTAGTATTTATGGATATTGATGAAACAATTTTGAATAATTATGCTAACCAAAATTATCAATTATTAAATAACAAAGCTTATAGTCCAAGAGATTGAGATTTATTTGTTGCTGATAAAGCTTCAAAACGATTAGCAGGTGCATTTGAATTTATTAAATATGTTTGAGAACATGGTGGAGTTGTTATGTTTAACTCAAACCGTGAACAATCATCACATATTGAACCAACAGTTGAGAATTTAGTATCTGAAGGATTAGATCGTGCATTATTACCAAAATGAGTTTTCTGAATGCAAGGAATAGATTTTGCAAGTGATAAACCATGAGATAACGTTAAAAAAGATGCTAAAGGAAAACGTGTAAAATCTACTAAAGAAGATCGTATGAATACTATGAATGAACGTACTCAAGGTTATGATTTAAGTGCGTTTGGAAGTGGCAATGCAGTTGTTTTAAAAACTGTAATGCGTGTTGGTGATAACTTTGATGACTTTAATGATAATGCTTCAAAAGGTAAAACAAACGCTGAACGTGTTGCTTTATTAAAAGAATATGGTAAATTATTTGGTAACTTTGATACAAAAAATACTAAAGGTATTAAATACAAAAAAGATGCTACTAGTGGTAAAATTGTTAAATCAGATGAAACATGATCAGAATCATATGTAATGATTGGTGGTAATTCATCTTATGGTGGTTTCGAATCAGGAATTGCTAAAGGCTATTTTGGATTAAGTAAAGAAGATCAAGTTAAAGCATTAAGAGAATACGTAAAACAATTATATTGAGAGCCAAAAAATCAAAATAAATAATTTAAAGTTTTTTAGTTTGGATTACAAAAAGAGTTAAAAGCACAAACTTTTGCTCTTTTTTATTTACTTTTAAATCATTTTCGTTTATAATTCTTAACGTGTTTTATCAATCGCAATTTTAGTGTTTTGATACGCACGGAGTCGTTGTCTATAAATATTAAGTTAAAATGAAAGGAAATTTACATGCCTACAATTGCGCAATTAATTCGTAATAAACGAGCGCCAAAAGTGAAAAAAACTAAATCACCTGCTCTTTTATTTACATACAACTCATTACATAAAAAAACAACAAAAAATCCATCACCTTTAAAATCAGGTGTATGTACCAGAGTTGGTACAATGACACCTAAAAAACCTAACTCAGCTTTACGTAAATATGCTAAAGTTCGTTTAAGTAATGGTTTTGAAGTTTTAGCTTACATTCCAGGAGAAGGACACAACTTACAAGAACACAGTGTTGTAGTTATTCGTGGGGGAAGAGTTAAAGACTTACCAGGGGTTCGTTATCATATCGTTCGTGGTGCTGGTGATGCATCAGGTGTTGAAAAACGTCGTCAACAACGTTCATTATATGGTGCTAAACGTCCTAAGAAAGAAGCATCTAAATAATTTAATTTTAGTTAGGAGATCGAAAATAAAATGAGAAAATTAAAACCACAAAAAAGACAAGTTTTAGCTGATCCAGTTTACAACTCTCGTCTTGTAACTAAACTAATCAATGCCATTATGTATGATGGTAAAAAAGGATTAGCACAATCTATTATTTATTCAGCTTTTGAAATTGTTGAACAAAAAACTGGCAAACCAGCTTTAGAAGTTTTCAATAAAGCGATTGATAACGTAATGCCAATTATTGAACTTAAAGTAAGACGTGTTGGTGGTTCAAACTTCCAAGTACCAACTGAAGTAACACCAGAACGTCGTCAAACTTTAGGATTAAGATGAATCACATTATATGCACGTTTAAGACACGAACATACAATGATTGAAAAATTAGCACACGAAATTATTGATGCTTCAAACAACGTAGGAGCAGCAATTAAGAAAAAAGAAGATACTCATAAAATGGCAGAAGCAAATAAAGCCTTTGCACACTTACGTTGATAAAATTTGTTTAAGGAAATTGTTAATATATGTCTAAAGAATTAAAATTATTTCGTAACTTTGGAATCATGGCACACATTGATGCTGGTAAAACAACAACTTCTGAACGGATCTTATACCATACAGGAAAGAACCATAAGATTGGGGAAACTCATGATGGTGCAGCGACAATGGATTGAATGGCACAAGAAAAAGAACGTGGAATTACAATTACATCTGCTGCAACTTATGCTAAATGAAAAGGTCATAGTTTAAACTTGATTGATACACCAGGGCACGTTGATTTCACTGTTGAAGTTGAACGTTCATTACGTGTTTTAGATGGGGCTGTTGCTGTTTTAGATGGCCAAAATGGGGTTGAACCACAGACTGAAACAGTTTGAAGACAAGCAACTAAGTATAATGTTCCAAGAATTGTGTTTGTTAATAAAATGGATAAAACAGGTGCTGACTTCTACTACTCAATTGAAACAATGAAAAATCGTTTAGGTGTTAAAGCAACAGCTATTCAAATTCCAATTGGTGCAGAAGCTGATTTTGTTGGAAGTATTGATTTAATTGAAATGAAAGCTTACATTTATGATGGTCAAGCTGATGAAGAATATAAAATTGAAGATATCCCAGCTGATTATGTAACAAAAGCACAAGTGATGCGTTCACAAATGATTGATGATGTAGCTATCTTTGATGATGAAGTAATGGAAAAATACTTATCTGGTGAAGAATTAAGTCATGAAGATATCAAAAAATGTATTCGTAAGGGTGTAATTTCAACTGAATTATATCCAGTATTATGTGGTACAGCCTTTAAAAATAAAGGTGTTAAAAAATTATTGGACGCAGTTGTTGATTTCTTACCTTCACCAATTGATGTTCCACCAATTAAAGGTGTTGATGATCATGGTAATCCAATTGAATACCACAATGATCCAAGTGAACCATTTGCAGCTCTTGCTTTTAAAGTAGCAACCGATCCTTTTGTTGGTCGTTTAACATACATTCGTGTATATAGTGGTAAACTTGACAAAGGTACTTACGTTTATAATGCAACAAAAGATAAAAAAGAAAGAATTTCGCGTCTTGTAAAGATGCATTCAAACAATCGTGATGAAATTGATTCAATTAGTGCTGGTGATATTTGTGCTGTAATTGGATTAAAAGATACTACAACTGGAGATACAATTTGTGATGAGAAAAAACCAGTTATCTTAGAACAAATGGTGTTTGCAGAACCTGTTATTTCTTTATCTGTTGAACCAAAAACAAAAGCTGACCAAGAAAAAATGAGTCTTGCTTTATCTAAACTAGCTGAAGAAGACCCAACTTTTAGAACATATACAAATGAAGAAACTGGTCAAACTATTATTGCTGGAATGGGTGAATTACACTTAGACGTACTAGTTGATCGTATGCGTCGTGAATTCAATGTTCAAGTTAATGTAGGTGCTCCACAAGTTAGTTATCGTGAAACATTTACTGAAATTGCTGATGCTGAAGGTAAATATATTAAACAATCCGGTGGTCGTGGTCAATATGGACACGTTTGAATTAAATTTGAACCTAACCACGATAAAGGATTTGAATTCGTTGACAACATTGTTGGTGGTAAAGTGCCAAAAGAATATATTAAAGAAGTTGAAAACGGATTAATTGAAGCATTAACATCAGGACCAATTGCTGGTTATCAAACAATTGATGTTAAAGCAACAATCTTTGATGGTTCATACCATGATGTTGACTCATCTGGAATGGCTTATAAAATTGCTGCATCTCTTGCTTTTAAAGAAGCTGCAAAAGTATGTAAACCAGTTTTATTAGAACCAATTATGTCAGTTGACGTAACAACACCAGATGATTATTTTGGAACTGTTATGGGAGATATCTCAAAACGTCGTGGTGTAATTGAAGGACAAGAACAACGTGGTAATGCACAAGCAATTAAAGCTAAAGTTCCATTATCAGAAATGTTTGGATATGCAACAGATTTACGTTCAAATACACAAGGACGTGGTCAATATATTATGCAATTCAGTCACTATGCACAAGCACCTAAATCTGTTACTGAAGAAGTAATGGCAGCACGTGCAAAAAAATAATTATTTTGACAATTAAAAATAAAGAATTTAATTAATAATCTAAAAAGTTAAAATGTTATAATTTTAAGGTATAATACCTTTATTATGTATTCAAAAATTATTTAGAAAAATAAATTAATTTTCAAGGAGAATTAAAATGGCTAAAGCTAAATTTGAAAGAACAAAACCTCACGTTAACATTGGTACTATTGGCCACGTTGACCATGGTAAAACTACTTTAACAGCTGCAATTAGTACAGTACTTGCTAAAAAAGGACAAGCTATTGCACAATCATATGCTGATGTTGATAAAACACCAGAAGAAAGAGAACGTGGTATTACAATTAACGCTTCTCACGTTGAATATGAAACAAAAACTCGTCACTATGCACACGTTGACTGCCCAGGACACGCCGACTACGTTAAGAATATGATTACAGGTGCAGCACAAATGGATGGTGCAATCTTAGTTATTGCTGCATCTGATGGGGTTATGGCTCAAACTAAAGAACACATCCTATTAGCGCGTCAAGTTGGTGTTCCAAAAATCGTTGTATTCTTAAATAAATGTGATTTCATGACAGATCCAGATATGCAAGATCTTGTTGAAATGGAAGTTCGTGAATTATTAACTAAATATGGATTTGATGGCGATAACACGCCAGTTATCCGTGGTTCAGGTCTTAAAGCTTTAGAGGGCGACCCAGTATGAGAAGCTAAAATTGATGAATTAATGGATGCAGTTGACTCATGAATTCCATTACCAGAACGTAGTACTGACAAACCATTCTTATTAGCAATTGAAGACGTATTTACAATTTCAGGACGTGGTACAGTTGTAACTGGACGTGTTGAACGTGGTACATTAAAAGTTAATGATGAAGTTGAAATCGTTGGTTTAAAAGACACTCAAAAAACTGTTGTTACAGGAATTGAAATGTTTAGAAAATCATTAGATCAAGCTGAAGCTGGAGATAATGCTGGTATTTTATTACGTGGTATTAAAAAAGAAGACGTTGAACGTGGACAAGTACTTGTAAAACCAGGTTCAATTAAACCTCACCGTACATTTACTGCTAAAGTTTATATTCTTAAAAAAGAAGAAGGTGGACGTCACACACCTATCGTTTCAGGATACCGTCCACAATTCTACTTTAGAACAACAGACGTAACAGGTGCTATTTCATTACCAGCTGGTGTTGACTTAGTAATGCCTGGTGATGACGTTGAAATGACTGTAGAATTAATTGCCCCAGTTGCGATTGAAGATGGATCTAAGTTCTCAATCCGTGAAGGTGGTAAAACTGTAGGTCATGGTAGCGTAATTAAAACAAGCAACTAATTTTAATAGTTTGCAATAATTAAAAATTAAAAAATGACTAAGTGTATTAGACTTGGTCATTTTTTGTATAAATTCATAAAGGAAATTTTATTTTACATGAATAATATTGATAATAAAAAATATGATTGGGATTTAGATTCGTTACTTAATAATCAAAGTCTAAATACTTTATTTAATGAATTTGTTAATTCAAATAATGAGGTAATATTAGCATTTAATAGTTGGATAAATAGTTTGAATGATTTTATTCATTTTCATGAAGTATCAGAAAAGAATTTAATAATTAACAATCGCATTAATAATTATGTTTCTAATAAACTTCAAGAAAATTTAATTGATGATGAAATGATTAGTTGATCACAAAAACTTGAGCACGAACACTATCGTGTAGCAAAAGCGTTTGTTAATTTTGATAATATTGTTATTAAAAATAAAGATTTAATTAATATATATTTAAAAGATCCACGATTAACTAAGTATCAATTAGAATATGATGAACTATGACGTTTTGAAAATCATACTTTAAATGAAGAACAACAAAAGATTTTAACAAGTGTTGGTCGTTTTAGTGGTGGATTTGGAGACATTTTTGATACATTATTAGATTCTGATATGAAATATCAAGATGGATTAAACCATAAAAATCAAAAAGTTTGTTTTAAAAACCAAGTTGATATTTATGTTGCTTTAAAAGCAAAAGATCGTGTTTTACGAAAATCAGCTTATGAATCCCATTTTAAAGCAATATATGATTTAAGAAATACTTTTACTAAAACATTATATTATGAATATGCTAAACAAAATGAATTAGCAAAAATTCATCATTTTAAAGATTATATAGAAGCTGATGCTTTTAGTGATGAAGTTAGCAAGGATTTTATTGAGCATGTTTATACGCAGACCAAAAAATTTGCTAAAGGAATTAAAAAGTATGCTCACTATCGTGCACTTTTTTTAAAACAACAATATAAATTAAAAAAACTTGAACCATGAGATAAAAATTTAGATTTAATTAATAAAAAGAACAAGTTTTCTATTGAAGAAGCAAAACAACTAAGCCTAGAAGCGTTGGCATTGTTGGGTGATGAGTATTTAAATGTTGTTAAAAAAGCGTTTGATGAACGATGAATTTCATGATTGCCAACTAAAAATAAAATTTCTGGTGCTTATTCAATCGGGGATACTAAAGGGTTAGATAAATTTTTTATTTTAATGAATTATGATGAAACTTATAATTCTGTTTTAACCTTAGTTCATGAACTAGGACATTCAGTTCATACTTATTTTGCAAATCAAGCACAAGAAGTATACAATGAGTACAAAACTTTTTATGCTGAAATTGCTTCAATTTCTAATGAAGTTTTAATGAATTATTATTTACTACAAAAATATAAAGAGAATAATTTAATTCGTCTTTATATTTTAGATGAAATGATAAATGGCTTCATTGCGACAACAACACGTCAAGCTATTTTTTCAAATTTTGAATGAATAGCTAACCAATGAGTTAATGAAGGACAAGAATTTAGTTGAAATAAAATAGCTTTAACTTATTTAACAATAAACCAAGAATATACTGGTTATAAATTTAATAAAAATAAAATTAGCAAACATGATGAAGCAAATGCTTTAATTGCTATTAATGTTCCCCATTTTTATGCTGGAAATTTTTATGTATACAAATATGTTGTGGGTCAAATTTGTGGATTAATTAATGCTGAAAGAATTTTTAATAATACTCCTAATGCTAAAGAAAAGTTTTTTGCATTTTTTAAATCAGGTGGTAGTTTATCTGCACTTGACACCATTAAAATTTTAGATATTAAGATTGATGAAAGTGGTGTATGAGATGAAGCTAATAATATTTTTAATGGTTGAATAAATGATTATGCAACATTAATTAATAAACTATTGAATAAATAAAAAATATAATTTTTATTATATTTTATGTTATAATTTATAAGGGTATTTTTATACGCAAAAGGGGGAGATTGGATTTGGTAGAACATAAACAAAAAAAGACATTAAAAAGATGTAGTTCCCACTTTAGGAAAAATCTTACCATTTTTAGAACACTTATAGAACTTATAAAAGAAAGTTCGCCTTTTATTGCAGCAAGTGTTTTCACAGGACTATCATTAATTTTAATTGTTGTAATTGTTGCACATCATAAAGATATTGGTGCTTATGCGGCAACTAGTGTAAGTTATTTAACAATTTTTCAATTAAGTTTTTTACAATTGGGAACAACATTTGGAATTGTTTTCTCGGTTTGATCGAAACGATCGTTTAAGGATGGAAAATATAAATTTGAACCAACCAATGATACAGCAAATGCTGCTAGCTTTTATTCATTTATTTTTGGATTGGTTGTTTTGTTAATTTATTTCACAACGTCATATATTTACAATCATTTTGCTAATGATCATCAAAATACATTAATAAACCAAAATATTGGTAGCGCTTATATTATTTCAGGATTAGCTGTTGTTGGTTTAGCACCACTACGTAATTATTTATTAATGTTAATTCGATCAAACAAATCAATTAATATTTTATTAGCAATTGTTTTAGATTTTTGCACTTGAACAACAGCTTTAATTGCTGCTTTTTTATTGGGAAGTTATAGTTCTTTAGGTTATTGGGGCTATGGACTTGGAATGTCAATTGGTTTTATTTTTTGAACTATTATTATAGGGATGACAGCAATTGAAAAAGCGCAGATTGTCTTACGTCCGTTGTATATATCAAAAAAACTATTTGTTTTAAGTATTAAATTATTATGAATTCAAACAATTTTATCATCACTAAAATCTGTTGGTAAAATGTTTATTTTGTTAATTACATTCGTTGTAATTAACGAACGTGTTGTTGGTTCTTCTTTATTAGATTTTCAATCATCACGGATTTTGATGTATCAATCAATGATTTTTATACAAATGTTAAATTTAGGTTTGTCAGATTTTTTGTTTTATTTATATCAAAAACAAGAAGTCAGGGATCGCAGATACCACTCACGCCAATTATTTGCTTGAATTTTCATATTTGGAATTTTATTTGCCTTAGTTGGTTCAATTATTTTTGGTTTTTCTATAAAACAATTAGTAGAATTGTATACAAGAGAACAAAGTCCATCATATATCTTTTTAGAAAAACAAGTTCCTGAACATTTTTATCAATCATTAAGAAAAATTTTAATAAATGATGACGAATTATTAAATATTATCGTTAATCACACAAATATAAACAAAGACGAAATTATTAATGCACTATCATCAAATGATAAAAATATTTGATTACCTATGGCAAAAAAAGTTATTGATCCAATTTGAAAATTAGGTGATAAATTTGAAACAATATATCATATGAAAAATCCTTTTACTCATAGATATGTAGATATTTCAGAAAATAATGTGTATAAATATTTGATTAAAAATAATGCTTATATTTTGTTAACATTTTTTTGCACTTTCTTCTCGTTTTCATCTATTTTAGGCCGTTATGGCGGATTAATCGCTCGACGTCAACGCGTACCTTATGTGATGATAGTTATTCAATTAGTGATGGTGGCGTTTACTTCGGGATTTGGATTAACACACCAAACAGACCCACATTTTATTGGTTTAATGGCTTGATCATTTCCATTATTTATTTCAAGTATTTTTATTTTAGGATATAGTGCTTACAAGATTTTACGTGGTTATTTAAATTACTTAAAAAAACATAGATATAATGATCAAAAAACATCAATTATGTCAGAAAAACCACAAGAACAACAAATCAAAGTACGTCAAAATTAATTTTTATAACGAATGTGTTCAATGTGATCAACACTAGTTTTATATTAATGGTATAATACTTAAATATAATTATTAAATTTAAAAAAGGGAGAAACTTATGGCAACGTTAATTGAAAAATCGCCTTTTATTGTAAGGCGTTATATTTTCAAAAAACGGTATTGCGTTTTTACTACACTATGAGAAGTTATAAAAGATAGTTCATCATTTATAACTTCAAGTTTGTTTTCGTCACTTGCTTTATTACTAATAACAGTGATTATTGCGCTACATAAATTTAATGGTGCATTTGCAGCTACAAGTATTAGTTATATTACAATTTTCCAATTTAGTTTTATTCAATTAGGCGGAAATTTAGGTGTAGTTTTAGCTTTATGAGCAAAAAGATTGTATGATGGAAGTAAACATAAATTTGTTCCAGCTCATCAAACAGTAAATTTAGCGAGCTTCTATGCTTTTACTTTTGGTTTAGTAATGTCAGGTGTTTATTTAGCATCTGCTTATACATACAACCTTTATGCTAATATTCACCAAAATACATTATTTGCACAATTGTTTGGTGAACAATATTTATGATCAAGTTTAGCACTTGTTGTTTTAGCACCAGTTCATAATTACTTTTTAATTTCAATTTGATCAAATGATCGTCGTAAAATCTTATTTACTATTATTTTAGATTTTGCCACATGGACAACTTGTTTAGTTACAAGTTTCTTATTAGGAAAATATAGTGTATTAGCTTATAATGGATATGGTCTTGGACTATCAATCGGTTATATTGCTTGAACTATTATCATTAGTTTTATTAAATTCCATAAAGAATGAAAAATAAATAATTTTGGTTTATCTTTAAATTTATTAAAAATTACAATTAAACAAATTTGAAGTCAAACTGTACTTTCAGTTTTTGCATCAGTTGCAAAAATGTTTGTTTTATTAGCTTTATATCATTTAATTAATCAAAAAATGGTTGGTTCAGTACCATTAAACTTACAAAGTAGTCGAATTCTATGATATCAATCAATGCTATTTATTCAAGGTTTTGGCTTTGGTTTTGCTGATTACTTATTCTACGTTTTCCAAAAACAAATGATTCGTGATCGTCGTTATCATTCACGTCAATTATTTATTTGCATTTTTTCATTGTTATTTATTTATTCAATGATTGCAGCTATTATCTTTGGTTTTTCAATTAAACCACTTTCAGCTGTTTATGCAAAAGAACAAAACCAGGCTTATATTCATTTAGAATCAAAAATTCCAGAACATTTTTATGCATCAATTCGTTTAAAAATGTTAGAAAATCCTAAACTAGTTTACTTACTAGGTCAAAAAGCACACATTAATCCTAAACTGATTTTGGCTCATTTAGCAAGTAATGATCCTAAAGTATGAAAAATTGTAATTGAACAACTTATAACACCAATTTGAAGAGCGGGTCCCAACTTCCAATATTTATATGGTATTCCAAACCCAATCACAAAATCATTTGTATCAATTTCTGCAGAAGGTATTGAAAAATTATTAACAGGTGATAATACTTATATTCATTTAGCTATTTTTGGAATTTTCTATTCATTATCTTCATCACTAATGCGTTATTACAATTTAATTACTCGAAGATTAGATTTACCATTTGTATCTTTAATATTCCAAATTCTAGTAATTGCTTTCGTTGTTGGTTTTGGGGTTGATTACCAAAGTGGTACTAAATTTGCAGGGTTATTAGCATGATCTATGCCAATGTCAATTTCTAGTGCTGTAATCTTAATCTTCTCTTTATTTATATTTACAACAACATATTCTAAATTCTTAAGCACATATAGTTATAAAGATAATAATTTTGAGAATCCTTACCCATTTAAATGGATTCGTCATATTTTATAAAGAAGAATTAATCATTTAATTATTAGAATCTATTAGTTGCATTTAATGATGTTGCTAATAGATTTTTTATTGTTATAAAGATTAGATAAATAAATATAAAAATAAAGTCTTTTTATGATAAGAAAATAATTTACACAAAACTAATAAAAGAATTATAATGATAGTATAAATTTATTTTTATTTGTATCAATTATAAAATTTTTATTCTATACAAATATTAATCTAAAAATATAAAGGAAAATTTTTATGGACTCCAAGTTTAATTCTAAAAAAAGAAGAAATAAAATGATTATTAGTTTAGTAGTAGCTAATATTGTATGATTTGGTGTAATTACAGCCATTGTATTATCTTTAAAAAATAAAAAACAACTATCAATAGATAATAATCATTTTAATTTTGATGAAAATGGTGGTTTGATCATTAAAGGAAAATTGCCTAATATATATAACAAAAAGCCAATTTATGGTATTTTCATTGATGAAAATAATCAAGAACATAAAATTAAAGCAATTGTTAATGACAAAGGTGAATATGAGTTTAACACAAAAGAATTGGATTCAAATCACACCTATAAATTAAAACATATTGTCGATGGTCAAGATTTGAATAAAACTTTAGTTAAAAATGAAGAACTTAACATTGATCAAAAAGTTACATTTAGCAAACCAACAAAAGCACAAGTAAAATTTGTAAATAACAAAAAAGTGTATGAAGTACAATTAGTTGCGTCGCTAAAAAATACTTTAGTTGAACTTACTTTAAAAGATTTAAATAATAGACTTCACAAAATTAGAGCCAAAACAAATCAAGCAGGAATTGTTGTTTTTGATGTTTCGACACTAAATGAAAATAATGCATATGAAGTAATTAGTATTAAAAATATGAATAAAGTTAATATTGCCAACGTTTTAGATATTCCTTATTATAAAAAAACAATTAATAATTTAAATACAAATATTTTAAATGCACCATATCAATATACAAAAGATGGTGATATTAATTTAGTAGCAAAAGTTTTACCACACTATGCTAATCAAAATGTTTTTGGTATTTTTAAAGACCAAAACAATCAAGAACATCAAATTTTGGCCAAAGTTAAAAACGATGGAACTATTGAGTTTGATACAAAAAATCTAAGAAAAATAAATCAATATACTTTAGATAGAATTGTGAGTGTTTTAGATAAGCAAGTTGAATTAGCTTATAATTTTGATCTTACAAATAAACAAAAACAATCAATTAACAAACCAGCAGGTATTCCAAGTATTAACAAAGATAAACATCAATTAATATCTCATTTAAATAGCGATTTAGTAAAACAAAAATTAATTGCTACTTTTGTTGATAACAACAATCAAGAACATAAAATTGAAGCAGTTGTTAGTTCACAAAATCAAGTTGATTTTGACACATCATCTTTACCAAAAGGTTATATATATACTTTAAACAAAGTTGTAAACATAAAATCAAATAAGGTTTTAAATGTTAATGATTTTGAATTATCACAAATAAGTATTGATAAGCGATTCAGTGAAGAAGATCATAGAATTAGTCGACCAAATTGAGAATATGATAACGATGGTAACTTAGAAATTCACATTAAACTAGCAGAAGATTTAAATAAGGATTTGAAACAAAAAGCGCAAAAAAATGGTAGTGTAAAAACAATCGTTGTTGATCAAGATGGCAATGAACATGAAATTGATACGAGCGTTAACCAAGATGGAAAAGTAGTTATTAAAACAAAAAATCTACCAAGCGGTAATTCAATAAAATCTAAAACATATACAATTAAAAAAGTTATTTTAAAACAAGATGGTCAAGCAAATAAAGATTTAATTGACGAAAAACAATTAAGCGGGGATAATCATACTTCATTTAAAAAGCCAACTATTATTGCTAAAGTTAAAGATAATAATGATTATGAAATTAGTTTTTCAAATCCTAATTTAGTTAATAAAAAAGTAAAATTAACTTTTAGAGTAGATAATAAAGATAACAATTTAAAAATAATCGAAGCTATTGTTGGTTTAAATGGTAAAGCAAATTTTATAACAAGTGATGACTTAGATTTCGCACCAAATCATAAATACACATTAACAAAAATAACAATTGATGATAAAAAAATTGCAAACATTGATGAAATTCCATTGCAAGATCGTGTTATTAATAAGCAAAGAAATGTTATATTGAATGAACTACAAGTAGCTAATGATTCGATTACATGAGATGCTAATACTAATAAGGCTGATCAATTAATTACAGCGAAAATTTTAAATGTTAATAGTGATTATAATAATCGTAATGCTAAATTAATTTATGAATATAATTATCGTGGCACAATGGTAGAAGTTGAATCATCAATTTTTAAATTAGAAGAAAACAAAACAATTTATGAAAATATTGTTTTATCAACAAATGTACCTAATCGTAAATACATTTTTAAAAAAATTGTTATCCAAAATCCTAGCGATCCTTTAGTTTATACTAATTTAGACATGAAGAATAGTTTGGCAAATACATTTGTTGTTCAACCAGGAAAAACATGAATCGATTGAGTTCCTCCAACTGATGAACAAATAACAAATTATTACTTAAAAAACTTTAATATTAAAATTAAATCTGAAGATAAAGCGTTTGAAAATAATAAACGCGTTCATATTTTGTTTAAAACACTTAGGGGTGATAATATAGAATATGAATGCACTGCAAAACTAACTAATATTAGTGCTAATGGAGACGAAGCTATTATTGAAAATGTTCACTCAAATAAAGATTTTTTTGGTGATTATGAAATTTATATTGCTAAAATAGAATTATTAGATGATCTAGCATATGCAAATAAGACCAATAAAATCATTTATTCATGTGATTCAAAAAAAGAAAGTCAATATAAGTTTAAAACTAAACCATATATTTATCAATTGGTTCCAACTCAAAAAATAGATCCTTGATATGATTCAGTAAATAATAAAGGACATTTTAGATACTATATTAGTCATACTTACTCTGGTGGTGGCTATTGAACTCCATTAAGAAATTTAAATTCTAAATTTAAAGTTGTTTTCCGAGATCGAAACGAACCAAACGAAAGTGATAAAGTTTTAGTAGCTTCTAATTTAAGTTTAATTAAAGATAATAGCGAAGAAAACTTATATTATATTGAAGGTGTTTTTGATAAAAACGTAGAAAGAAAACATCATTATTATATAAAAGCTATCTATATTTCTCATCCAACAAGTGATAATTTATTTGACGAAGATAATAATAGTAAAGTTGATTTGGGTAATAACTATAATTCAAGTTTTTCAAGCTATGAAATTAAATCAAAATCTTCGTATTTTGGTGATGGATCAGGTTCAGGTAATGAGATAATAAATGAGAGTGAAAACAAAAAAACATACGATTTAAACTTAGAGATGGATTATAGATACCACAATAAATATTTAAGAGCTGTTTATGAGTATTATGACGCTACAACTAATAAATATGAATATTTATACAGCACTCCTATTAAATTAGATTTTTTTGACAAATATGAATATAAAATTGATTTTGAAAAAACCAAAAATACTGAAGTTTGAAAAAAACCACGTGTATTTAATTTTAAAAAATTAGAATATAGTGATGATTCAAACAATAATTGAAAAACATTTGAATGTCAAATGGATGCTAATCGATTAGAAAAAATAAGATTTAAATAAAAAATTTATTGTAATCTACTTTAGTTTAAACTAGAGTAGCCCTAAATTGAAATATTAAGTGCAACACCTATTTAGTTAAAATTTAACTAGTAGGTATGTACTTAATATTTTTTATTATAGAGTATTCTATGAAATACGCACATTTAAACGAAAATGAGAGATTTGCAATCGATTTATATTTTAACTATGAAAATAAATCTATAATCTCACATCGCAAGAATTTTGAATCGTAACAAATCAACAACTGGCAGAGAATTAAAAAGAAATTTAAATAAATTTGGAAAATATAACTACAAAATCTCACATTATAAATATCGTTATCGATTAGAATATAAGTTTTATTTTTCGTTTTTAAAGTATGATGAATTTAGCAAATTTTTAAATTTAAATTTGATAAAAATTTTATTGAATTAAAGCAACAAATAAAAATATATTCAACAAAAAGTCAAAAACGCAAAATAGGCATGTTTAGTAAATTTAAAAATACACGTGTATTTTCGATTTAAATGAGACCTAAATATATAGATTTAAGATTAGAAATTTGGTCATTGAGAATCTGATTTAATTATTGGTAAAAAAAGAAAATGACTACGCAAATCTATTAACCTTAGTTGAAAGAACAACAAGACTTATATTTATTAAAAAAGTCTTTAACAAAAACTCTATGAAAATAAATTCCATAATTTATATACTAATCAAAGAAAATAATTTAAATGTTAAAAATTACCATTGATAATGGAATTGAATTTTAAAAAATAAGAATTTTAAGAAATTGAATAAATAGAAAAATTTATTTTTGTGAGCCTTATGTTTCATACTAAAGATATACCAATGAAAATTTAAATGGTTTAATTCTTAGATAATGAAAAAAGGTATTGATTTTAATGGAATTTTAGATGAAGAAATTTTAGAAATACAAAACAAGATTAACAACATTCCACGCGAAATGTTTAATTGAAAATCAAGTTATGAAATGTATTTAATTCATATTTTTTTAAAAAAAATTAACAAAATAAAAATGGCCATTTAGCCATTTGTTAATTAAATTGTTAAAATTAAGATGTTGCACTTATGATTGCAATTAGGGATAAGTTAATTCGTATGAGCTTAATTTTAATTTATATTGGTTTTATATAATTATTTATTTTTCACGATAGTTACGAACGTCTTGGAATTTGCCATCTTTTGTTTGAATATAAACAACTGCGTTTTGATTACGTCCTAAAGTCTTAATATATTCTAAAGCTTCTTTTTTAGTACTAAAAAGCTTTGTAGCTCGTTCGCCACCTTTTTTAAAAATTTTTCAACCTTTATCTTCATTAGGTGATAAATAATAAACTACTTTATCATCTGTTGCCATAATAGATAAATCCTTTCTTTTAAAATAAATCTAAAATAATTGTTTTATTTACTTATATTTTACAAAATTTAATCCTTTAAATTAGAATAATTGATCGATTAAATTATCATTTTCATTTGGTTGTTTAATTTCTTTGAAAAAAGTAAAACTTGTATTAAAGTTAACAATATGATTAACATTAAAATTCAATGGTTTTTTAGTTACAAATGTAATTCGTAAATCAATATTTTTTTTACGATTTCATTCAACTTTAACATCAATTATATCTTCTAATTTCAAACTTTTATGTGTATATTTTTCATTAAATGATGGTGAATTAATATCATTAAAAATGAAATTGTATAAGGTTTTAATTAAATCTTGTTTACCTTTTGAATAACCATCAACTGTTTTTAGTGATAAAGTATTTTTATCACCATATTTACTATCACTTAAGAATTGTTTTTCAAGATATTCAACAAATTCATCATAAATTGCTTTGTTTTCTTTTGAAAGAGCTGAATAACGTAAATTAGTATTAAAATTAGTATCTAAATAAGTTGTTTCATTTGAGGTGTATGCTAAATAATAAGCTAATAAATCTTGTGATAATCCATTTTCTTTATTGTTAACAAACAAAGGACTAAAGTTACCATAAAATGTTGTTCTTAATCCTTCTTGGATTTTAAAACCACCTCAATAAATTCCGACATAGTTATTATTATCATCAATTATTGGACTTCCAGAAGCGCCTGAGTGCAAATCAAAATCTTTTGTTGCATAATCATAAGCTTCATATTTAGTTGGGCTATTTTTACCAATTGTATTACGATTATTAACGGTCATATATGCTTCGTTATAACTAAAATTTATTGGATTATCTTTTCGATAATTTGATGTTGTAAATGAATTAAATAATTGGTTAGGTTGATTTGAATATTGGTTTCAACGACTATATTTTTCATCGTGTGGATATCCAGCTGCATAAAATCTTTGGTGATGGCTAATAGTATTTCCAAAACCAATTCCTACTTCTTTATCAAAATTACGCAAAGCATCAATATTATTTTTTTGTAAGATATCAGGTGTGATTTTTACAATTGCTAAATCAACAGCGCTTGTTAAATTATTTAAAGAAGCTAAAGCGGTTGGGTTTTGCACGCCATAATTTTTTAATTGGTTTTTTAACCCAACTGGTAAAATTGAAAAAGTTCCCACACGATTATGGTTTACATAATTTTGTGGATTATCAGTTTTTTTAGCTGATTTAAACGATAAACTTTCATTAAAAAATGCTCTTGTATCTTGGGATTGTGATGCTAAATCATATTGACCAAGCGCTAAAGAAACATTTTGCTTTGCTGCTGAGATTAAATTAATAACGTGAATATTAGTTGCTAAATAGTAAGTTTTAATATTTTCTGTAATAGGATCTTCTTGAAAATCAAAAATTCATCCTGTACCAAAAATATTAATAGCTTGATTATTATTTAATGGAATTGTGAATTTTAAAGCAATAGAACGTTTGTTTAAATAAGCAGTACTAACATTGTAATCAAGATTTGATTTTAATTTACCATGCGTAAATTCTTCTTGCTTATAACTATTACTACTTTTATTTCCTTTGAATAAATCGACTAATGAACAACTTGTTGCTATTACTGGTATGCTAATTCCTGCGACAAGAATTAAACCTGAAGTTCAAAGTAGTTTTGAATTTTTCATACATCACCCATTAATTGTTTTTATATTTTGTATATTTTACTATAAATCCGATTTATTTTTTTTAACAATAATATAAATGAAGTATGGTGAAATTAATAAAGGAATGGCTAAATTTAATCATTGACTATCAAAATTTAGAATTTTAATAAATAATAAAAATGATAGCATATAGATTAATGCTCCACAGCTTCCAGAGCTAATTGCCGCTGATTTAAAACGATTATTACTAATCACAGAACCCATGTTTCCAGCCATTAATCCAATAAATATTAAATTACCATTTAAACTATATGATGCTCCCACCATTAAACAAATTGCTACTAAAAGAAGACCAGAAATTAATTTGACATTAATTCCTAATTGATTAGCTAAATCTTGATTAGAAGAAACAATTTGGATTTTTTTAAAATTAAACATAATAATTAAAAAACCAATTATGATTAAAACTAGTGCAATAAAAAAAGATTCTTGTTGGGGTTCAATACTACCATATGTGTATCGTGAGATATAAGCATTAGCTAGTTTTGGTAAATTTTTAGCAATACTTGATCCTAAAGCAACACTTAAGAAGTTAACAATAACCCCTGAAATTAACATTTTTTTATAATTAAAATTACTTTCTTCTTTACATGTAAAATAATAAATTGAACATAAGATAATGGGTGCTATAAAAAAGATTAGTGGTTCAGTGCGTTGTAGTGTTGTTAGTTTATCAATACTAAAATTATTAAAATCAACTTGAAAAGCAATAATAATTACTCCCAAAATGTTAACACTACTAATTCCCATGATAGAAGTATCACCAAAGCGATTTTTCGTTAGTTTCTGAATAAAATAGGCGCAAAATCCTAAAACAAAACCAGATAGAAAAATTTGCATAACAATATAAACTAAAGCAATATTGTTTTGTTTGAAATTGAAATCATAAGTTCAAGCTAAAGTGATAATGAAAACAATAATACTTATAGCAACTGTGATTATTGTTTTTAAGTATGCAAGTTTATTTTGATACTTCAAGGGATTTTTAAAAGAATAAGTTTTATTTCAAGTACTTAAATTAATCATTTTATTTTACAAAACCCTTTCTTTTACTTAAAATATAGGCAAATACTGGCACTGCGAAAATACAAATAATCATTTCACGAGCACTTGGAATATATTCGTTAATATAACTTGAGAATGATAAAATTCCACTACCAAAAAGTCCAGCTAGTACCATAAGCAATAAAGCATGTGTTTTTTTAAAAATTGTTTGTGTAATAATTCCAACAATTACTCCTAATAAAGCAATTATCCCTAATAAAATCGATGATGATATAGTAATAATTACTACACAAATAGCAACTAATCAATAAATTAGATTAACTTTAATTCCTAATGATTTTGCTAGTAAATAATCTTTTTTAATAATATTTAAATAAGGTGATAAAAATAGCAAAATAATAGTAGATATAACCATTAAAACACTTGAAACAATCATCCGATAATTATTTATCAAAGTATTATTAATAGCAATAAAACGTCATCAACCAACAATTTTTAAATTATCATGTGTTGCAATTAAAACAATATTAATTCCAGTTACTAATGCACCAATTCCAAATGCAACTAAAATTGGTTTGAAGTTATTTTCTAAAAAATTACTTCTTACTAATATAAAATTAACTCCTATTACAACAAATGAGAAAATTAAACCTAAACAATAAACTAAAACCGTTGAAAAAACACCACTTGAAGTAATGATAAATGAGATTGTAGAGGCTAATATTGTCATTGGCGTAAAACCAAGTGTTGACGGTCCAGATAAAATATTTTTAGAAGTTATTTGAATCGAAATTGATCCAACTCCCAAACTAAATCCTGCAATTATATTGGCGACAGGAACAAAAATATATGTCGAGTTTGAAAGTGAACTATTTTCAAACATTCTTTTAACATCATTTAAGTGATTACCCGTAAAAAACAAATCAATTAAAAAAAATGATGAGCAAAATAGTATCAAGAAAACAATAAAAACAATTTGTTTTGTTTTCAATCGATGCCCTTTTTTACTAAAAGTCTTAAGATTATGCATTTTTTTAAAACGCAAAAATAAGTGCTTTTCATTATTTTTTATTTTATTCATAATTCTCTCTCCTAATTTATGTTTTATTAAAAAATAATTTTCAAATCCTTTAAAGCTTATAAAATTTATAGCACATATAATATATAGATAGGGTTTTGATGTATCAAAAAATTAAAAAATAAAAAATATAAAAAAAGATTGACATTTATTAAAAAAATAACTATAATTTTATAGTGTTTTTAAAATCACATTATTAATTACATGGCTACATAGCTCAGCGGTAGAGCAACCGGCTGTTAACCGGTTGGTCGTAGGTTCGATCCCTACTGTAGCCGCCATGGCCTGTTGGTGAAGTGACTGAACACACACGCCTTTCACGCGTGCATTCACGGGTTTGAATCCCGTACAGGTCACCATTTATAAAAACACGAAGTAATACTTAATTTTTTAAGTATTATTTATGGAGTGCTAGCTCAGTTGGGAGAGCATTTGCCTTACAAGCAAAGGGTCAGGGGTTCGAGTCCCTTGCACTCCACCATGCCGACTTAGCTCAATAGGTAGAGCAACTGACTTGTAATCAGTAGGTTGTGGGTTCAATTCCTATAGTCGGCACCATTTTATATTCAACCTACTTATTAGTGGGATTTAGTTAAACCCCTATCTACTTGGGTAGGTAGGGGTTTATGCTCTGTTAGCTCAGTCGGTAGAGCAACTGACTCTTAATCAGTGGGTCGCGGGTTCGAACCCCTCACAGAGCACCAGTATGCGCTTGTGGCGGAATGGCAGACGCGCTAGACTTAGGATCTAGTACTTTATGGTGTAAGAGTTCAAGTCTCTTCAAGCGCACCATTAAATTATTAAAAAGCACTTCTCGTAAGTGCTTTTTTTGTTCTATTTATATTGATTAACACAAGATATATAAGAAAATGATAAATAAATTTTATATAATATATAGATATGTTGAAAACATAATTTTAATAAAGGTGAATATAAATGACAAAAGCTGAATTAGTTAAAGAATTAAGAACAAGAACACAAGCTAGTATGAGTGAGTGTATTAAAGCTTTAGATGCATCAGAAAATGACATTGAAAAAGCGATTGTATGATTACGTGAAAATGGAGCTATCAAAGCTGCTAATAAATTAAAAAACGCAGCTACAGATGGTGTAACATTAGCTAAAAAAGTAGGTAATAAAGCAATTCTTATCGAAGTTAATTGCCAAACAGATTTTGTTGCTAAAAACGAAAATTTCTTGGCATATGCTAACCAAATTTTAGAAGAAGCATTAGCTAAAGTTGAAAGTAAAGAAGATTTTGATAAATTAATTATTAATGGAAAACCAATTGCTGAATCTGGATTAGATTTAACAGCATATATTGGTGAAAAAATCGTTTTTAGACGTGGAGAAATTTTAAAAGCTAATGACCAACAAACTTTAGGTGTTTATACTCACAATAATAATAGAGTTGCTGCCATTATTTTAGTTGATGGTAAAGTTGAAGACGAAGTTGTTCGAAATGTAGCAATGCATGCTGCTGCAATGCGTCCACGTTATTTAAATGAACAAGTTGTAGACCAAGTATGATTAGCAAAAGAACGTGAAATTATTGTTAATCAATTAGAACACGAAGGTAAACCAGCAGCATTTGCTGCAAAAATTATTGAAGGTCGTTTAAATAAAATTTTAAAAGAAAATTGTTTAGTAGATCAATCATACTTCAAACAACCTGAATTAACAATTGAAAAATATTTAAAAAACAATAATGCTGTTGCTGTAGGTTATTACTCATATGAAGTAGGTGAAGGAATTGAAAAAGCACCTCAAATGAGTTTTGCTGATGAAGTAGCTGCTCAAATGAAAAAATAATTTCTTTGGACTATAATAATAGAAGGAAACTTAGTTTCTTTCTATTTTTATAGTGTGATTAAATGGTTTAGTAAAAACGAAAGGAATTATATGTCAAAACAACGAATTGTAATTAAGATTTCTGGTGCTTGTTTAAGACAAGATGATAATTCGATAATTGATGTTAATAAAATTAATGATTTAGCGAAACAAATTAAAGAAATTTCTAAAAAATATATTGTATCAATTGTTTTAGGTGGTGGCAATATTTGACGTGGTCATATTGCTAAAGAATTAGGAATGAACCGTAATTTAGCTGATAATATGGGTATGATGGCAACCATTATTAATGGATTAGCATTAGAAAATGCCTTAAATAACTATAATGTAGATGCTATTGTTTTATCAGCAATTAAATGTGATAAATTAGTCTATGAATCATCAGCTAATAATATTAAAAAAGCAATTGAAAAAGAACAAGTAATGATCTTTGTTGGTGGAACAGGTTTTCCATACTTTACAACTGATTCATGTGCAGCAATTAAAGCAGCTGAAACAGAATCTAGTATAATTTTAATGGGTAAAAATGGTGTTGATGGAGTTTATGATAGTGATCCAAAAACTAATCCTAATGCGCAATTTTATCAACATATTACATTTAATATGGCCCTTACTAAAAATCTAAAAGTTATGGATGCAACAGCATTAGCTTTGTGTCAAGAAAACGATATCAACTTATTAGTTTTTAATATTGATAAACCAAATGCAATTGTGGATGTTTTAGAAAAAAAGATTAAACACACAATTGTTTCAAAATAATTTTTTAAGGAGATTGTATGAATTTTAAAATTTATGAAACTAAAATCAGAGAAGAATTTGAATTAGTTTTAAAATGAATGCATAATGAATTTATTAAATTAAGAACTGGAAGAGCTACACCAGCTATTTTAGATGGTATTTTAGTTGATTACTATGGATCTATGACACCAATTAATCAATTAGCAAATATTTCAGTTCCAGAACCACGTGTTTTAGCTATTAAACCTTATGATAGAAGTAGTATTAAAGATGTTGCTTCTGCAATTAATGCTTCAAATTTAGGTGTTAATCCACAAGTTGATGTTGATATTATTCGTTTAACATTTGCAGCACCAACAGAAGAAGTGAGAAAAAATTTAGCTAAAAAAGCAAAACAAGTTGGCGAAGAAGCAAAAATTCGTGTTCGTCATATTCGACAAGAAGCACAAGATTTATTTAAAAAAGATTCATCAACTGTTGAAGATGACAAAAAGTTTTTTCAAACAGAATTAGATAATCTAACAAAAGAATTAAATAAGGAAATTGAAGCAGTTGTAAGTCATAAAGAAAAAGACATAATGACTGTTTAATTATTTAAAAATGATTAGTGTTAATAAAATCAATGAAAAAACAAAAACCACTTTTTTTAAGCGGTTTTATTCATCGATTTTTATTTTTTTGTATTTATTAATTTATTTTGTTTTAGCATTATTATCAGATCGTAATTATAGTTGAACACCTTTAATTGATCATTTATATATTCAACAAGCAATCGCAATTGTTTTATTAGTATGATTATTACCATTAGTATGGATTGCCTCGTATGAAATGAACAAAGTTATTTTTGATAATCATAAAATAACAAGAATAACCTTAACAATTATTTTCAATATTTGTGTTTATGCACCAACAATTTCTTATTTTATTTATCAGTATGAATTTTTAGATGTTAATTATTTAATGACTATAAATTATCATTACATGATTAAATTGTTTGGTACATGTTTGGGTTGTTCGTATTTTGTTGCTTTAGTTATTTTGTTTTTCCTTTTAGCATTTTTAAAAAAAGTTAATTTTAAAAACTGCTTATATACTATTTTAATTTTCACTTTCTTAATTGGTTTTTTTATAGGGTTACTTTACTTTACGTTCATTAGAAGTTGAATTACTTCATTACTGCTAATGTTGATTGTTTTTTTAAGTGATACATTTGCTTATGTTGGTGGTGTTTTATTTGGCAAAACTAAATTAGCACCAAAAACAAGTCCTAACAAAACAGTTGAAGGTTTAATTTTTGGTTTAGTGATTGCAACAATTGTTATTATGTTAATAATTTTTGGTTTATCATATGTGCCAATCAAACCAAAAAATGACATGATATTAAAATCACAAAACGTGCTATATAATATTTTCGGTTTAGATTTTTCTAATTCAAATAAAACAAATTTAACACTTCATAAACAAGTATTATGATGAATATGTACAACAGTTGCTTTTTTATTTTTAAGTTTAATAAGCACTATTGGTGATCTAGTATTTAGTGCGACAAAACGTAATTATGATACCAAAGATTATAGTAATTTAATTCCAGGTCATGGTGGATTATTAGATCGAATTGATTCGCATTCTTTTGTAATAACAATTATGTTCATTTTCACACTAGTTATTACAGGTAGTTTACAAGATGAAAACTTATTTCCAAGCATTCAAAAAGTTTTCGTTGAGATTAGTAGTTCTATAGTTTAAAATTATTAATTATTGATTTGATTAATGGTTGTGTGTTAGTGTATATACTAATACCAATCATTTTTTCATTTGTTTTTAAATTAAGAAAAATTTTAATTACACAATAATCATTAACTTGTTTTATAAATTTAAATTTAGCATAATAAACTATATTATCAATTTTAAGTTCTAATTGTTTTCTTTTTTTAATTTTTTCATAATCAACTTTATTAATCATGGTTAATTTGGTTTTAAAATTTAGTGATGTTTTGAAATATTTTTTATTTTTAAAACCAAATGCTACACCGATTGCAATAAACAATGATAATAAAAATCCTAAAAAGGCGATACTAATTCATTTTTTCATCATTCAAATTAATTATTTGATCAAAATAGTTTTTTAGATAATGATCATGCGAAACATAAATAACAAAATTATTTTTAAGTACTAATGGCAATATTGAATCTAAAATTATTTTTTTATTATCAGTGTCAACGTGGGCTAATGGTTCATCAAGTAGTAATAATTTATTTTTATATTTTAAAAGATTTAAAAAAGCTAAAATTTGTTGTTGGCCTGTTGATAAATTAATGTTTTGCTCAAAATTACTATTTAATGACCAATCAATTTTAGCTGTAGCAATCACTATTTTTAAAGCATTAGTTATTTCTTGATTTTGATTAACAAACCAATTAATATTAAAATCATTAATTAAAGCATTTGTTGGATGATAAATAATTAATTCTTTTAGTTGTTTTAAATTTAAACTACTTATATTTAAATCATTAAAAAATAGATTTTTATTATTAAAATCTAAAAAATTTTTTAATAATGTTGTTTTTCCAATTCCACTTTTACCGATGATTAAACATGATTTTTGAAATTCAAATGTTTTTTGATCTTTAATAATTTTGCATGCCAATACTTTATTAATTTCTATACCATCATGTTTTTCACAATTATTAACATATAAAATTTTTTCAATTATTTGCTTACTATTTTTAAAATTTAATAATTCATTAAAAAAATTAAAAATTCCAAAAGATAAATTATTAAGATTTTGATGTAAAAAGACAATATAAGTAATGATGCTAACGATTTTATATTGATAATTAGCATTAATAATTAAACAAACTAATAAAACTAATAGCCCTATATTGTTAATAATTGATAAATAAAAATTGATATTTGATTTAAAGATAGTAATTTTGTTTCTAAAAATTATTGATTCATCTAATTGTTCTTTATAAGAATGAATATAATTGTTATATTTATCAGTGTTATGTTCAAAATTAATTAGTTTGATTAAATTTTGGTATTTAATAAATAGTGAATTTTCAATATTAATCATTTTTAAGCTTTGATTTTTAAAATATTTTCAATTCATTAAACCTATAAGAAGGCTTAGTAAACCAAATGTTAAACTTACTAATAATAAAATTCAATTTTGCAATCCTAATAAGCAAATAATACAAATTCCAAATAAAACATTAACCAATAATTTAATACGACTAACTAATAAAAAATGAATGACATTATTTAAGTGAATTTGAATTGAACTTAATTCACCTAAGTTAGTCTTATTAAAAAATTGAATTAATTTATTAGTCAAATTTGTAATTAATTCATTATTAATGCTACAAAAAATACGATTACTAATTTTATTTACGTACACTGTTATTAGCAAATCTTTAAAAGCACTACTAATATAAAACAAACTAAAGATAATGAATAAATATGTTAGATTTTTAACTTGTTCATTTATTAAAACTAAGTCAATTAACAAATTAACAGTTTTGCTTAAAAAAATACTTAAAGGGATATTTAATAATTCTAAAAGCAAAATTATAATTAACGATGATGCTTTGATGTATTTTAAATAAGGTTCTTTAAAAATAGGAAAATTTAAAATTTTATGATTTTTGCAAACACGTATAATAACATTTAAAAATAAATGTTCAAATTGCTCATTATTTAACTCATATATTTGATTAGCTGGATCATAAATACGAAAAAATCCTTTGTTAAAATATTTAACAATTACAAAATGATTCAAACCATTTCTGTTAATTAAAGCAATAAAATAATCATTAATTTTTTCATCTATTAATTCTTGAAAACTACATTGAAATGATTGAGCATCTAAACTAAATTCATTTGCTAAATTTTCAAGGTCTTGTAAATTTAAACCATTTTTTGTTAAATTAGCTTTTTGTAATACAAGGTTTTTATCGATTGTTTTATTATGATAATAATTTGCTAACATATTAATAACACATACTCCACATTCATTATCAGAAGTTTGCTGAACAATCTTCATTACCATCACCCCTTTAATAAATAATTAGTAAAAAAATAGCAATCTCTTTAAAAATTTATATTTATATCAATAAGATATAATGGAGTATAATTAAAAGATTAAAACACATATTATTTAAACATTTTTTATATATAAAGGAGCTTTATGGCTAAAATTAATTTTTTATCGTTAGGAGGACAAGATGAAAGAGGTAAATCTTGCTTTGTTCTTGAAGTTAACGATGATATTTTTATCTTTAATGCTGGTGCAAAAATTCCAACAAGCGATGTTTTTGGCGTAAACATGATTGTTTGTGATTATTCATATTTAGAAAAAAATGCCAAACGTGTTAAAGGAATTTTTATTGGAACACCAACATTTAATAATGTTATGGGAATTAAATTACTACTAGCACAAGTTGGTTATAAAATTCCAATTTATACAAGCCCAATAGGAGCAATTGTTGTTAAGAAGATTTTTGAACAAAAAGTTAACAATAAAAAAATTGAACCAAATATTATTGAATTAGATCCAATTTCAGATAAAAAAATTGGATCAATTTATGTAACAGCATTTAAGGTTTCAAACTCAATGCCTCATTCATATGGTTTTGTACTAAAAACAAGCGATGGTGCGATTGTTTATATTGATGAATTTATTATTTCAAATGATAAAAACAAAACTTTTGATTCACAAATTAATGCTTTAAACAATATTACTAAAAACAATACTTTAGCATTAATTGTTGGAATGGGTCAGGCAGGCAATCCTTGTTTTACTGCACCAAATCATAAAAATAAAGGTTTTTATGAATCAATTTTACAAAATACAAAAAACCGTTTAATTGTTGGATGTTATAGTAATGATGCTTATAGTATTTTTACATTAGCAACTATTGCTAAACAACAAAATCGTCCATTCATAGTTTATAGTAATAATTTCATTAACACTTTTGTAGGTGTACTAAAATTAAAACTATTTAATAGTAAAAATTTAATTTCATTACCAGTTTCTGAAATTAATAATTCAAAAAACGCAATTATTGTGGTTATTGAAAACCAAGACACTCTTTTTCCAAGATTAAATAAAATTTTACATAATGAAGATAAACATATTACTTTAACCTCTGAAGATCAATTAGTACTAGGTGTTGTTATAACACCAGGATTTGAAATGTTAGCAGCTCAATTAAGTGACGAAGTTGGACGTTTAGATATTCCTTATAAAGCCTTACCAAAAACGGTTTTACCAATGACTCAATCAGATGAAGATTTAAAACACTTAATTAATTTCTTACAACCAAAATATTTAATACCTATTAATGGATTATATAAAACAGAAGTTAAATTTACATCTACTGTTACAACTTCATGAATTAAAAGTGATCAAATTATTAGTATTTCAAATGGCGAATTATTTAGTATAGAAGATAAAGTTTTAAACCCTAAACCACAAGTTATTGAATTAGAAGATAAATACATTTCTTCATTTGATGCTTTAGATGTTGGTGCTAATATTTTATTTGAAAGAGCACAAATGGGTGAAAATGGAGTAATTAATTTAATTGTTATTTTTGATAAACAATTTCAAAAATTATTTAATTATGTTGAATTTGATTATTGTGGTGTTGTTAATGATGATCCACAAGTACGTGCTCAAGTTAAAGAAATTGAAGAAACATTTAAAAAACGTATGGGCGAATGTTTAGTTTATGATGATCGTAAACGTTTAGTTTTAAAAGATACAAAAGCAAGTTTAAAACGTTTATTAACTAAATTGTTTGAAAAGAAATTTAACAAACGACCTTTAGTTTTACCAACTGTAGTTGATTGCTATAAAACAAAATAATTTTTTAGAGGTAAATACTATGGCTAATGACAACAAAAACAGTACACCAAATAAAGAGACGATTAGTTTTTATAGTTATGATGATCAACTAGATGAATCAAAAAAAGAATCTAATGATTTAACAAGCGAAAATAAAACACAAGATAAAAGTTCAAAACCAAAACCAAAGAAAACTAAATTTTCAAAGCTTGATTTTAATAATAAAAAAAAGATTATAGGGATTTGTGTTTTTGCTTTAAGTTTTTTGATTTTATTATTTGCGATTTTTAAAGTTCCATACACTGGAGCAATTTTAGATAATGTTTTAGAATTCTTTTTCGGATGAGTTAAATACTATATTTATGCAATTTTATTATTATTTTTAATTGTTTTTTACATTAAAAAAGCAAGAAAACGCTTATTTAGTAAATGGATGATTGTTTTTTATGTTGTTACAATAATCTTATTTACTTTAATTATTGGCGCAGTTGGTTATGGTGTTATTACTCATTCATTAATTTATAAATTTATTGTTAATACAAATCAACAAACAATTGATCAAAAAGTCCTTGATTCATACAAGAATAATTATGAATATATTGCATTAGTTAATTTACATGCAAAAAAATTACATTTAAGTGAATGATGAGCAGCTAATTGATCACAAGATTTTTTAAAAGCAATTGATAAAAACCATTATTACTACACTAGCATTTTTGCTTATGGCGGGATTGTAGGATATGCTAATTTAGATATTTATCGTGCTAATGCTTGAATCTTTACAATCGTGATTATGTCAATAATATTAGGAATTATTTGTTTTATTTTAATCACATTTGGCACAAGAAGTCGTTTAGGATTAAAGTTTAAAAAATGGTTTATTAATAAAATAATTGCAAATATTAATACTTATCATAAAAAAGATTATCAATTAAATGAACGTAATTATTTTGAAGAAAAACTTGGTACAGATCACCATGGAACTAATCAACAATTTAGCGCAAAACAAATTGTTGAGCAACAAAATATTCAAACAAAAATTACTAATAGCGAACCACCTATTAATTCACCAACATCAAAAAATAAAAAGATTGAAGAAATAGTTTCAAACCCAATAGTTGATAATACTAATCAAGTTGTAGATAATACACCTATAACTAAAAATAGTAAATATGAGTTTTATCCTCGAATTAGTATTATTGATGGAAAAAGCCAAGATTATTTACATGAACTTAAATCAATTGGTGAAAATTTAAAATTAGTTATTGATCAATTTTTAGAAAGTAATCAATTAGAATGTCAATTTAATACAATCAATACTTATTTTTCAAATGTAGAAATCATTTATCAATTTAGTCGTTTATCATTAAGCAACTTCATTAAAAATTATTTAAATTTAATGAAACAAACAATTTGTGACACTAATGAGTATGAAATTAGTATTTATAATGATAATGAGCTTTTAGTTGTCCAAGCTAAAGCTAAGAATTTAAACGCTCAAATTAATATTAAAGATATTTTAAATGATCTTGAATACAATGATAAATTATGTTTAGGAATTGGTAAGCTAAAAGAACGAAGTGTTGTATGATTAGAAGATAATCAAGTTGGTAGTATTTTAGTTCATGGTAGTCAACAAGCATCAGGAAGATCGATGTTAATTTCTAATATCATTATTAGTGCTTTATATACTAAATCACCAAATGAACTAGAATTATTTATTGTTAATAATGGATCAAAACCACTAAAAGAATTTGCTAAACTAAAACATACAATAAATTGTGTTGATCATGATGATTTTGAAAATGTTATTAATCTATTAAAAACAATTGTTAATAATATTAATAATGAAAATACTTTATTTACAAATAATGGCGTTGATAATTTAGATGATTATAATGCAAAGAACCAAAATCAAAAATTAGCAAAAAAATTAATTATTATTTCAGAATATGCCGAAATAATAAATAGTGAATTTAAAACACGATTTGATACTTTAATTCGCAATATTGCAAGCGTTGCTAAAAAACATGGAATTATTTTAATCCTTTCATCAAGTATAACTAATGAAAACACAGTTTCATTTAAAAATGTGTTTGATTATACAATCGCATTAAAACTAAATAATCCATACGAAAGCATTTTATTAACTGATCGTAATTGATGTAATAATTTAAGTGGATTTGGGGATATGCTATTAATTCGTAATTTTGATAATTTGCCTTTACGAGTACAAACAGCTAAGGTTTCAAATGATCAATTTGCCAATATTATTAATGAAATCAATAGTGCTGATTATGATATTAACGAATATCGTCATGAGACAAAACTAACATCAAAGACCCAAAATTTCTTTAATAAACAATCATAATTATGTATCTTAAAATTAACGTCGTACATAATTTGAATAAAAGCATTATAATATAAGAATATTAAAACTATAAATATCAAAGAAGGAACGGAATTTATGACATTAAACGAAAAAAAAGAATTTGTTTATGAACTAAAAGCTGTTAAAAAAGATCACAACCTAAAAGGTTTTGAAAAAAATACAGCTGAACACGTTGTTTTTGGTGAAGTATATCAAAAACAACATTACCTAATTCTAACACCAGATTTTGATTCAAACGAACTATCAAGATCATTAGTTAGCTTTTTAGAAAAATCACCTAAACCAGTTAGTGTTGATTTAAACTCATTTTTAGATCTTGTGCCAGAATCAAGACATGCATCTTTATTAAATGTTGTTGTTAGTGCATTAGAATATGTTGAAGTAACACCTTTTTCACTAAAATCTAAAGTTGAACCTAAAAACATTCATAATTTAGTAGTTGATGCAAAATATCATGATTTAATTGCTAAGTTACAAGTAATTGCTCAATCTCAGACAATTACAAGAACGCTACAAGATACACCAGCAAACTTAATGACTCCAGGTGATTTTGAAGAACGTATTAAAGAATTGTTTAAAGATTTACCAGAAGTTAAAGTAAGTGTTTTATACCGTAAAGACTTAGAAGCAAAAGGTATGAACGCTCACGTTGGAGTAGGTAAAGCTGCTGTAAGTGATAAAGCACAACCTCGTTTAGTTGTTGTTGAATACAATAATAATCCAGATACAGATGAAAAATATGCTTTTGTTGGTAAAGGTGTATGCTTTGACTCAGGTGGATATAATGTAAAAACTGGATCACACATGCGTTGAATGAAGTTTGATATGTCAGGTTCTGCTATTGTAAGTATGACAGTAAGAGCTTTAGCTTTAAATAAAGAAAAAGTAAACGTTGTTGCTGTTTGTCCATTAGTATTAAACTTACTAGCACCAGAAGGTCAAAAACCAGATGATATCATTAAATCATATAATGGTAAAACAATTGAATTAGATAACACTGATGCTGAAGGTCGTTTAATTTTAGCTGATGCATTGACATATGCTGTTCGTGATTTAAAAGCATCTAAATTATTTGATATCGCAACATTAACTGGAGCAATGATTTTTGCTTTAGGTGATACATACTCAGGTGTATGAGCAACAAATAATGATATTTGAAACGAAGTAGTTGTTGCCGCAGATTACGCTGGTGAATTAGTTTGAAGATTACCATTCCACAACGATTTCTTAAAAATGTTAAATTCAAATGTAGCTGATATTGCTAACTCAGTAACAGACCCACGTGGTGGTTCTTCACGTGCTGCATGTTTCTTAAAAGAATTTACTGAAGGTGTTCCATATGCACACTTTGATATTGCAATTACTGCAGATGTTGGTCATAAAGGAACAGGTGTAATGTTAAGAACATTCTACCGTATTGCTCAAAACCAAAAGTTTAATTAATTTAAATTTTATTGAATTAGATAAAGAAAAAGAAGCGAATTAAACTCGCTTCTTTTTTGTTTTAAAAGGTTCTCATCAAAGAATTTAAAAAAATTCATTAATAGATATTTCATTGTTTTGTTTATTTTTGATATATTATAGGACTATATTAATTATATTTAAAAGATTGATGTTCAAAGACTAGTATTAAGTAAATAAATTAATAGGAAATAAACATTTTTGTAATATATAAATCGTTACTTTAAAGCGGGATTTTACATTCTAAAATTAGTTTTTTATAATTGAGTGTTTTGTGAAATTTTTTTCGTTTGTGTTATAATTTGCGCGTATCTATGTAAATTTTGTAAAAGAAGAGGTTACGATATCATTTTTGTACAATAAGCTTTAGAAGCCTTTGATTGATCACAAGATGTTAAAAAACCTAATTAAATAAAAAGCACAAATGTTTTATCATTATTTTGAATATTGAAAAAAAGTAAAACATTGAGGATAATAGCATGAAACAAGAAACAATTAAATTAAAAGATGGTAGTATCGTTATTGGTGACACTTTTGATAAAAACGACTTTGAGATATTAAGAGAAATTTTTAAAGAATGACTAATAATGAACAAAAAGTTAAAGAGTCTTGGTGGAAGAGGTTTGAATGTCCCTGATGTGTTTAGTGAAGCTTTGTTTTGTTTAGCGTTTAATGCAGTAAGAACAAATGGTACAGCATATTCATATGATTGTGTTATAAGAGACACCGGTGAAGGTGTTCAAGTAAAATCGGCTTCAATTCCAAATGATTGTACTTCTTTTGGCCCAACTTCAACTTGAGACTTATTATACTTTGCTGACTTTGCTCCAAATGGTAAAGTTGATGGGTTAGTTAAATTTTATAAGATTGAAGATGATGATGTTTACAATTTAGTTTTAAACGCTAAGAAAGGCGAAACATTCAAAGATCAACAAGCACAAGGAAGAAGGCCTAGATTTTCCATACAATCAGCAATTATTAGATCAAAGAGGCTATTACCTATTAAAACCATAAATATAATAACTGGCGAAGGTCTATAAATTAAGGTTATATTAAATACTACTTCTTATATTATTCTTCGTCAGCTTTCAATGCTTCCAATAGTTTTTCAACTACTCGTCTTACGACAGGAACTGATACAGAATTTCCTGATTGTTTATATTTGGCTGCATTAGAAATATCGATTGGGAATTGAAATTCTGAAGGAAAACCTTGAAATGCCACACATTCTTCTGGTGTCAATTTTCTTATATCATAATTATCCTTTATTAATGGAACGTTATGTCCTCCAGTTCCCATATTTGCAGTTAATGTTGGACAAACATTACTCTTATTTTCTCTACAATAAACTCTTCTTCATTGATAAATGGTATCTTGCTTAGTCATAATAGGTTTTAGTAAAGAATAATATTTAGAGTTATTGTAATAATATTTTTCTAATTTTTTATCATTAAAATCTATTACATCACGAATAGTGTTAGTTAATGTAATTGGACAAGGATATTTAAAAGCTTCATAAGCTTTTTTAGATAAGAATCCAACAATATAAATTCTTTCTCTATTTTGAGGAACGTTACCATAATCCATTGTATTTAATACTTTATGATGGACATGATAGCCTAATTTTTCTAACTCGTTTTTTATAACTTTGAATGTATTACCATTATCGTGTGTTTCAAGATTTTTTACGTTTTCTAAAAGGATTGCACGAGGTTTTTTAACTTTAATAATACGAACTATTTCAAAGAATAAGTTCCCTCTTTCATCATTAAAACCTTTTTGATAACCTGCTATCGAAAATGCTTGACAAGGAAATCCACCATTTAAAATATCTATATCAGGAATATCGTTTGGTCCTATGTTTTTAATGTCGCCTTCAACTAAATAAGAATCTCCGAAATTATATCGATAAGTTTTACATGCATCTCTATCAATTTCATTTGCTCACACAATTTTTGCCCCAGCTTGTTTAAAACCATAACAAATTCCTCCGATACCAGCAAACAAACTAGCTACTTTAATATCTTTCATTGATTACTCTCCTTTAGTTCGACAATGTCTTCAATATCACATTTTAATGCGATACAAATTCTTTCTAACACTTCTGTGTTTATATTCTCTCCTTTAGATAGTTTTGCAATAGTTGATTTGCTAAGTCCTGTAAGTTTAGCAAGATCGGTTTTATTAATTTCTTTATCAATAAGAAGTTTCCATAATTTATTATAAGATAGTGCCATATCACGCTTTTCCTTTTTTATAAAATTTTACCACAACAAATTATTATTTGTAATAATTTTAGTTTATCATCGCAAACTTTTATACCACTTTTTCAGACTTAATTGCTATGATATTTGGCTTTTGTTTTAGAGTGAAGTCTATATTTTAGTAAAGATAACCATGTATATACATAGAAAGTAAAAAAATAAATCACTTATTAAAGTAATTTATAAGTATAACTTATGAAACTAATAAATGAAAAAAACTTTCTATTTTTACAAATAAAAAGGATTGACACTTTTTTGTATCAATCCTATTGTTTTAATGGCAGGGGTAGCAGGACTCGAACCCACAACACGCGGATTTGAAGTCCGCAGTTCTACCATTGAACTATACCCCTCTGGCTAGATGCATTAATCTATCAATTAATACATTTATATATTATACTAAATTCATGCAATGAATATTTAATTATTTTAATGCATCTTCAAAAGCCATGATTAAATCACCTAAATTTTTGATTTTTAATAATTTTTCATCTACTAATTGAACACCTATTTTGTCTTCAATTTTCATGATTAAACTCATGGCACTTAATGAATCAATTCCTAATGATTTTAATTCAACATCCAAATTGTTCATGTTTAAATTAATCTTATTTTCTTTAGCAACTTTTATAATAATATCTTTAACATTAACAACCATATAATCATCTCTCTTTTAATTAATGCTCAAAACAAATTCCTCGTAATATCTTGTTTCGCTCTTAATATTATAATTGTCAAACAATCAATTAACAATAACAATTATATTTTTTGCATCTTTATCAAATTTATATTTAATATCAATTTTAATATATTGCATTATATTATGGAATTCTTGAAAACTACTTATTGCAGACTCAATGATTTTGTACATATTTTTAATGAATAATTCTTCATTAAATTTAATATCATTACTATTATTTTCATTTGAAAAATAATATTTAAAATCTAATAATTCATATAGTTTTTTATTTTTAGCAATTGCGTTAATGATATTAAAGCGTTTTAATTTAATTGGATCTTCCTCATTAATTATTTCGTTATTTTTTTCAATTTGATCATTATTCACAACTTTATTATTATTTTCTAACTTAGTTAGATCTTGTTTGTTATTTTCGTCATCATTTTTTGTATTTAAATCATCTGATTTTGTTAATTCTTTATCATTGTTTGCTTTGTTTTCTAAAGGTTTTTTCTCATTTTCTTTTATACTTAAATGATTGTTTTGATCATTAGTTTTGTTAATATGATTATTATTTAAATCGCTTTGTTCTTTATTGTTAATAGTTGGTTTTGTATTATTTTGATTATATTTTTTTGGTTTGCCCTTTAATTTTTCTTTATTTTTTAAATAATTATTTAAAATTTCTTTTTGCTTATCTGTTTGATTAATTTCTGTAATATCAACTTTTTTATTAATAATTTCACCTTTTTTATCAATAATTGCTACATCACCAACAATTTTATGTTGTTTTTGTTTTTGATTATTAATTGCTTCATTAATTTGGGTTAATGGTTCTTTTTTGTTAATTTTAGTTGATTCTTGATTTGATAATACAACTCCTAAAACAATTGCAATGATGACAATTAATAAACAAGCAATCGCCCCAATAATCATTTTTATTTTAGGATTGTGCCAATTAATTTTCGATTGTTTTAAAATCTTCATAGTTTTCAATTATTGCCTTTCGTACGCTAATTTTTCTTTTGTTATGTGGATTAAAATCGTTTTTGATTTCGATTAATTGTTCCATTTCATATTTTTGAGGTGTTAAATAATTGTTAATGAATGTAATTTTTAGTTTTGCTTTTTGTTTAGAAGGCAATCAAATACCACTAAAACCATGATTATTATCGACAATTAATTGATCATTACTAAAATCGTATAAAAACTTTGCTTTCATTGTTAGTAAAAAATCAATAGGTCTTTGATGAAGATCGTATGCAATATTAATACTTTCATAATCTTCATTTCATTCTATTTTTTTATTTTGATTAGCTAAATTTGTATATTCTAAGCAATATTTAATTGATTCAAAAGTTTCTTTTGTTGGACGATTAGTTCATGAATCTTTATCGTTTAATGTTAATTTTGTATTAAAAATATGCCGTTTATTATTAGCTATTGCAATTTGATTGTGAAAATCTTTTTGTTGAAGTCAAAATAAAGGAATTGTTTCTCAAAAATTTGTTGGATCAACTTTTTTATGGTTATTTAATAAAAAAGTATTTTTATAAAAATAATCAAAGTTAAGATTTTCAAATTCTTTTTGAACAGCTTCAAAGAACAAACTCTTTCCACAAGTGTAATCAATTTGTTCGTGAATTCTTTTATCATCATTAATACGAAGGAAAAAAGCAAAATTAATTTTTTTATTTAAAGTCGTTTTATTAACAAAACCAGCTTGATTAAGATTGATTTTTAAACTAGTTTTATAAGTGTATAAATCATAATTTGTTCCACCAATTTCATATGGTGAGTGTTTAGTTTCACGAACTTCTAAATTACGAAATTCCCCTATTTCACTTTTTATGTCCATGAAAAAATAATTAATAGGTAATTTAAAATCACCAGCAACTTCAAATTCAAAATCTAAATTTAAAACGTTTGATGCTAATGATGTATTTATCATTGTGTTTTCACGAATAAAAAGGGCGGGACGACCACGATAACGTGCAAATAATTCAATAGGTTTTTGTTTTTTGTTAACATAATAAGCATATTGAGGAACGTATTTTTTCTCTTGTAAATAATAGTTAATTTGTGGATTAACAAGCATTTTCATCACCTTCTTTTGTTTTATGATTTAAAGCTTTAATTTTATTAATGTTTCATTTATTAATAAAACGCAAATCTTCAATAACATCAGTTTTTAGATATTGCTTTTCATCTCAAACATCTAAGAATAAATATTGGATTCGAAATAATTTGCTTTTATATAAAAAAGCTTGTGTAATTTCTTTTGTATTCATAAATTACTACCTCCTATTCAAGAGTTAGTATAAAAGTAGTAAAAATGAAAATTAAGTTAAGTAATTTGTGATAATTTGAGATATAATAATCTAGTGTTTGCACCTGTAGCTCAGTTGGATAGAGCATACGCCTTCTAAGCGTACGGTCAGGGGTTCGAATCCCTTCAGGTGCGCCATTGATACATTAAAATCTGCATTGTGCAGATTTTTATTTTCTTTTGATAATAAAATAATATAAAATAATATGGTACAAATACGCACCCATAGTTCAATTGGTTAGAATATATGCCTTCGAAGCATAGGGTTAGGAGTTCGAGTCTCTTTGGGTGCGCCATTAATTTAAAAAGAAACTAGATGCATTTTACTTTGCTTCTAGTTTTATTTTTATATAATAGTATAATAATAAGATATGAGGTTAGATCATGTTATTAACAATCGCTTTTTACTTATCAAAAACAACACATTATTTAAAAAAGAATTTCAATTATTTTTTAGACTTATTAAATCAGAATAAAAAGCATATTGAATTAATTATTATTGATGATGCTAGTGATTATAATTTGTTTAAAACACTTAAACCATTAATTGAAAATACTAATTCGAAAATTAAATATTTTTATTTAAATGAAACACAAGGTAATGCTTATGCGTACAATTTAGCGACAAAATATGCTCATGGCAAATATATTTGATATTTAGGAGGGCATACTGAACTAAATTTAGATGCAAGCTCATTATTATTTTCAGTTTTAGAAAAAGATTATGATGTGATTAGTTTTAATTTAAATGATAATGTTAACCAAAATCCATCATTAGTTTTTGATAGTTTAAATAAAGAAGTTTTAGTTGGATTATGAGAGTCAATTTCTAATAAAATTATTGCTTTAGATTTTATTAAAAAACACCAATTAGCTTTTTATAACGATAAATGATATCCTGCCTTATTTATTTATGATCTTTTTACTAAATTTAGTTCATGAAGAAATGTTAATGTTAACTTCATCAGTAATAATAGTGGTGAAGTTGGTTATAATGTTTATGATTTACTACAACAAATCAATGAATTATATGCAAAATTTAGTAATGATGGTTTACTAGAAATTTATAAAGATGAATTATGTTATTGAATTACAGGGATTTGCATTCACTCTTTTTTAAAAAAGATTTATGAACTATATACAATTAATATTAATTCGAAAAAACAAATTAAAGAACGTACAATGATTATTAGTCATGCATTATCAAACGCTAAAAAATATTTAGAAACTTATTTTGCTAATTTTGAGAATAATCCATATGTACGTAAGTATAAAACTAACATTTTAAAATATTATTTAAAATCTAAACAAGGATTAAATTAAATGAGTGATAAAACAACCTTAAAACAAGAAAATACTATTGAATATCCTGTTGTTAGCGCACTAAGGCGTGCTGGCGCTGGTGTTTTAGATTATATTTTTGTTTCAATTCTTGCTTTTTTACTATCATTGCTAGTTTTTATTAATAGTAATTTTAAAATTAGTGATGTTTTTGTTAATAATGATGAACTTGCTCCTGAACCTTGACGTTTATTTTTAATGGCAATAATTGCTTTTTTTGTTTATTGCACATACTACATTATCATTCCTGTATTTTGCAAATCTTATACTTTATTTCGATGAGCATTTTCAATTAGAATGATTAGTTTAGTCAAACAAAATGATAAAAAAATTTTATTTGTTGCTTTAATTAAACATAGCTTATTAACTTGATTAATTTTTATCATGATTAATCTATTAGCGATGGGATTTTGTTTTGCTTTTGCTGATGCAAGTTTTAAATCAATTGAGGCGATGAATGAGATTGAGCTAAAAGAACATTATCGTCAAATTAAGGATTTAAAAGCTTATGTGCAATCAATTTTATCTTTAAAAATTAATGATAATTTCACTAGTACTACAACTATGGCTATTTTAAGTATTTTAGTCAAAAGTCTATATTCAATTATGGGATTAATTAGTTGTATTATTGTAATTCACATGTTTATGAATTCAAAAAAACGTACTTTACATGATCAAGTAGCAAAAGTTGTTTTATTATGAATGCATTATGAGAAACCAAAACAAGCACCAAAACATAAAACAAAACGTGAAGTTGAGATTCAAAAAATCGATAACTTAATTCAAGAACTAGATAAAATATAAAATGAAAAACAAGGAGAAGTTTTTATGGGAGTAGGAATTGATTATTCACGCTTAAATCAAGAACAAAAAGAAGCAGTTACAGCAGATTTAGGACCACAATTAGTAATTGCAGGGGCAGGAACAGGAAAAACATCTGTTTTAACTTTACGTATTGCTCATTTAATTACTGAAAAACACATTCATCCATCACGAATTTTAGGTTTTACTTTTACTAACAAAGCTGCTGATGAAATGAAAGAGCGTGTTGGAAAAACAATCGGTGTTTCTATTCCTTATTTAAGTACTTTCCATTCAATGTGTGTAAAGATTTTACAACAAGATATTCATTATTTAAATTATCATAATAATATTAAAATCATTGATGCAGATGATCAAGAAGTTTTACTTAAAGAAATTTTTGATCAATTAAGTATCGAAAAAAAATCGCCAATCATTAAAAAAACGATTAAAATGATCAGTAAAGTTAAAAATAAATTTTTTGATCAAAGCGACATCATGAATGAAAAAAATCGTAAGTATTTAGAAATAGTTGATAGAAATGATGCGCAAAAATTAGCTGATATTTACACAATTTATTGTGATCGTTGTTTTAAATTAAATTATGTTGATTTTGACGATTTAATTAATTTAACTTATAAATTATTTGCTGAGTTTCCAGAAGTTTTAGAAAAATGACAAAATAAATTTGATTATATTCTTGTTGATGAATTTCAAGATACTAATAAAATTCAATATGATTTAATTAGTTTATTAGCAGCTAAACACCAAAATTTATTTGTGGTTGGTGATCCAGATCAAATGATTTATTCATTTAGAGGCGCTGAACAATGAATCATTAATAATTTTAATCAAAATTTTAAAAATACAAAAGTAACAATTTTAAAAACAAATTATCGATCAACTCAACCAATTTTAGACACAGCCAATCGATTAATCGATGCTAATAATAACAGTTACAAAAAGAATTTAACTGCTTTTAACACTAATGATCATAACATACCAATTTATTTACGAGGTCAGAATCAAATTGATGAAGCTAATTGAATTGCTAGAACTGTTAAAGAATTATTAGAAGAAGGTACACCAGCTAACCAAATTGCTATTTTGTTTCGAAGCAATCACTATTCTCGTACAATTGAACAATCAATGATGCGCGAGAGTATTCCTTATACAATTCTTGGTAGTAAAAAGTTTTATGAACGTGCTGAAATCAAGGACATGATTGCTTATTTAAAAGTAGTTAATGATTTAGATGAACTATCTTTTTTAAGAATTATTAATACACCACGTCGTGCGATTGGTCCAACTACGTTTGAACACGTTAAACATTATGCCATAAACAATAATTTATTTTTATTTGAAGCATTAGCTGAGGTTGAAAAAAACCATTTAATAAATAACACACAAAAAAAGAATATTTTAAATTTTGTTAATTTAATTAAAGAAATTCGTGATGAAATGGAAGATTTAAAACTTCATGAAGTTTTAGAATTAATTTATAAAAAAGTTAACTATGAAGCTTATTTATTAGAAAATGAAAGAGCAGAAGATAAAATTGATAATGTTTCTGAATTAAAACGTGCTATGAAGATGTATGTTGATCGTCACCCAGATGATACAATTAATGATTATTTAAATTCAATTGCCTTATATTTAAATAAGGATAGCAAAGATAGTAAAGAAAATGTTTTATTAATGACAGTTCATAATTCTAAGGGTTTAGAATACGAAAACGTTTTTGTTGTTGGTATGAATGAAGGTCATCTTCCCTCTGATCGAGCAATTGATGATGATCCAATTAAAGGGGTTGAAGAAGAGCGAAGAATTGCTTATGTAGCACTAACACGAGCGAAAAAAAATCTTTATATTTCATCTGCTTGTTGTTATGATCCATTAGCAAGAAGACAAGTATTTGAAAGTCGTTTTATTAATGAAATTGGTTTTAATAATTTAAAAATTATAAATAGTAGTTTTAAAAATAATAAACCAGAGGATATGCCATTAAAATCGTTTTTAAAACAACAAGAAGAACGTTCATGATTTGATTCACAACAAAAACAAAAAGAAGCTGAAGATAATTTTTATCAAACAATGAAAAACGATTTTGAAATTGGCGAAAGAATTGTGCACACAAGTTTTGGTAATGGTGTTATTATTGGAATTGATGGTGATATTTTAACAATTGCTTTTAGCAAATATCGTCAACCAAAACAAATTAGTTTTAATCATAAAACAATCGTAAGAAGAATGGGTTAAAAAATGAAAATTTTAGCTATTGGAGATATTTTTTCAAAACAAGGAAGAAAAGCAGTGGCCAATGAATTGCCTAAGCTAAAACAAGAGCATCAAATTGATTTTGTAATTGCTAATGCTGAAAATACAACACATGGTCGTGGTTTGTGTTGAAAACATTATGAAGAATTAGTAGGTTATGGAATTGATTGTATTACTATGGGTAATCATACTTGAGACCATCCTGATATTTTTGAAATACTAACAACAAAAACAAATATTATTCGTCCATACAATATTATTAATACGCATCAATACCACTTAGTAGGTTCTGGTTCACGAGTTTTTTATTGCAATAAAAAAATGATTCGTGTAACCAATTTATTAGGTAATTCTATTGATATGAAAGGTTTGCAAACTAATCCTTTTGAATCCTTAGATAAAATTATTGCATGTAATGAAGCACCAATTCATATTGTAGATTTTCATGCTGAAACGACAAGCGAAAAGAACGCCCTTTTTTTAGATTTTAAAGGCAAATTATCTTTAGTTTATGGAACTCATACACACATTCCAACAAATGATGCTAGAATCGTTGATCGCACCGCTTTTCAAACCGATTTAGGAATGTGTGGTGCTGCTAATAGTGTGATTGGTGCAAATCCAAGTAGTATTATTCAACGATTTCGTGATCCAAACAAACGTTTCATACTAGAACCAAGTGATGAAAAATATGTTTTTTGTGCTAGTTTAGTTGAAATTGATGATGAGACAAATCAACCCATTAAAATTACTCCTATTGTAATTTATGAAAAATAAAAAAAGATTGACTTTTAAATTTAATTTTGCTATTATTTTATATGTGTTTTTTAAAATGTTTTGAAAACACAGAATTAATTTAAGGTTTATTTGGTTTAGTTCCATAAAACTTAATTTTATTAGCGTTAATAAAGTTATTTTGATCTTGGTGCCATAGCCAAGTGGTAAGGTCAGGAGCTGCAACCTCCTTATTCGTCAGTTCGAATCTGACTGGCACCTCCATATTGCATCCTTAGCTCAATTGGACAGAGCGTCTGGCTACGGACCAGAAGGTTAAGGGTTCGACTCCTTTAGGGTGCGCCATTAAATTCTTAATTAAGATAGTATTAAGTTATTATCTTAAACTATTCGGGAAGTAGCACAGCTTGGTAGTGCACTTGGTTTGGGACCAAGGGGTCGCAGGTTCGAATCCTGTCTTCCCGACCATTTTGGCTGGATAGCTCAACTGGTTAGAGCGCTCGGTTCATACCCGGGAGGTTCAGAGTTCGAATCTCTGTCCAGCCACCATTGCTTCTATAGCTCAATTTGGTTAGAGCCCCCGACTCATAATCGGTTGGTTACAGGTTCAAGTCCTGTTAGAAGCACCAATAAAATATATAAAATTAATATATCAAATTATGCTATAATAAAAAGGTTATAGTTTGATATATATTATGGAGAAATACCCAAGTCCGGCTGAAGGGATCAGTCTTGAAAACTGAGAGGCGATGCAAGTCGCGCGGGGGTTCGAATCCCTCTTTCTCCGCCATTATATAAATATACAAATACTTTATAATTGTTTAACACACGCATTATAAAGTTATTATCGCGGGATAGAGCAGCTTGGTAGCTCGTCAGGCTCATAATCTGGAGGTCGGGGGTTCAAATCCCTCTCCCGCAACCAATGGTTCTGTGGTGTAGTGATTAACATGCCTCTCTGTCACAGAGGAGATCGCGGGTTTGACTCCCGTCAGGACCGCCATGGTTTCGTAGCTCAGTCGGTAGAGCAACGGACTGAAGATCCGTGTGTCGACAGTTCGATTCTGTCCGAAACCACCATTTAAATAAAATTAAAAATACTAGCAATTTAGCGCTAGTATTTTTTTATTATCTTTTAATATATTATTTTTAATATTAATTAAATTTCAAACGTTTTAAAGCATGATCTGCAACTACAATATTATCAATAAATTCACTTAATATTTTTGATGCTTCAACAATATTATTTCAATTTACATTTGCAAAATTTTGTTTTACTAATTCGTAATTAACACCATAATAATTTACTTTGCTATACAGTAAGTCATAAATTTTAGGCATTCATAGTTGTGTTTGATTGATATATTCAATAACATAATCAAAACGTTGATTAATTAAATTTAATTGATGAATAATTAGTTCATTATCAATTAGAATTTGTGGATCAAAATCTTTAGAAGCATTAGTTTTTTGAAATAATTTTTCAACATATTCAAAATCTTCTGAAAAAATATCATTAGATAAATCATGAAAAATGTTTTTATTTTCAAGATAAGTTTGAATTTCGATTTTTTTATTATAGATAGTTATAATTTTTTTAATTAAAGCATTTCAATGGTGATTTCATTTTGTTAATTTAATACTTAATTCATTTAAATATAATAATAGTTTTTGTAAATTAGTATAAAATGCTTGTGTTGAAACAATGAAATCAACATTTTGTTTAATATCGTTTTTATCAATTTTAGAACTAATGATTTTTTGATTAGCTTCATTTAAACAAAAAATTAATTGATCAAGTTCTTTTAGTTGATAATTTTTAGAAGTATTTTTTAATTGTTCTAAAACATTATTTACTTTATTAATACGATCATTAATTAAACTAAAATCATCATAAAAACGTTTTTTGTATTTATCAAAAACAGCACCACCAATGTTGTTTTGTGAACTAATATTAAGCCAATTTAAAGCTTGTTGATAATAATTATTTAAGTAAAGATTATTTAAATTTACAAATTTTGAATTATAAATAAAATCAGCTAATTGATTATTAATAAAGTAATTAAAATCATGATTAAATTGTTTTAGTTCTTTAATTTTATCTTCAGTTAAAAAAGTTATTTCTTGAACTTTTTGCATGCTATTTTTATTAGCTTCTTCAATGATTTTAATTGAGTTTAAAATCATAATTATATTTCTTAATAAATGAATTTTATTTTTAATACGATGAATTAATTGCACTAAGAAATAATTATATTTTGGATAATTCATGCTAATTTTAGTTTCAATTAAATTATTAAATAGTTCATCAGTTCAATTGATTGCTTTTTGGAAATTAAGATTAGGAATGCTATATTTACTAATTAAATCTTTATACATTAAATCTAATTTTTTATGAGTATCTGCAATTTTTTTCTCTTGTTGATCAATAATAATAAAGTCATTTCAAAATGATTCGATTAAATCAATAAAATCATTAACATTATTTTGAATTTTTATTTCATTTTCACTTGTATATTTAATAAATGATACATAAGAAAATATTTTATGATTTTCAAGATAATCTTGTAGTTTTAGTAAGCTTTTTTTATGAAAATTTAATTCTTTATTAATTGCGATTAGATATTCATTGATTATTGCTACTTTTTGCTTACTTGTGCGTGCATAAATGTTATCAGTACTAGCATAAATATCATTAAATTTTGTATTTACTAATTGGTCAAAATTAAAAAAATGTCGACGAAATGTATTATATTTTTTGATTGCTCAATCATCTAATAATGCAAAAACAATGTAAGGGATTGAAAATAATAAAACAAAACCTATTAGAAGATAAATTAAAGACATTAATAAAATCCTTTATTTTATAGTATGTAGCATATTAAATTATAATCAAATAATTTTATATTTTTAACCTTCAAATATACTATAATAATTAATAGCATATTAATCAGCTTATTAGATATATCGTTTGCCTATTTAATTCATATTTTAAAAATATGTTTATTAGTAAGAAAGTTGCTGACTTTTTCTGAAAGTATCAAAATTAAATAAAAAACGATAGAATCTAAGTTTTTGTGATTATATGCTTAAAAATGAATTTAGGAGAATATAATCATGAGTCGTTATACAGGTAGTATTTATAAAAAATCTCGTCGTTTAGGTTTTTCTTTGCTAGAAAATAATAAAGAATTTAATTCTGGTAAGAAAAGAACATATGGTCCAGGTCAACATGGTAATAAAAAAGTTAAATTATCAAACTATGGACAACAATTAGTTGAAAAACAAAAATTAATGTTTTTATATGGATTAAATGATCGTCAATTTAGACGTTTATATAGAGTTGCATTAGGACGTCCTGGTGTACTTACTTTAAACTTATTACAAGTTTTAGAATCACGTTTAGATTCATTAGTTTATCGTGCAGGATTTGCTCCAACACGTCGTGCAGCACGTCAATTAGTAAATCACTCACATGTTTTAGTAAATGGCAAAAAAGTTAATATTCCTTCAGCTTTAGTTGAAGTAGGTAGCACAATAGCACTTAAAGAAAAATCACTTGAAATGCCTTTAATTAAAAATACATTAAATAAACCAGCTGATTTTATTGAATTAGTTGATAAAGATAAAAAAGTTGCTAAACTATCACGTTTACCAGAACGTAGTGAATTACCAGCTGATGTAAATGAAGCTTACGTTGTTGAATGATACAACCGTTTAATGTAATTTATTATAAAAACACAATCAATAAAGAAAAGATTAGGTCATTACGATCTAATCTTTTTTATTGGTTTTTATGGAATAAAGAAGCATTAATTAAATTATCTAATAAAACTTTTTCATCATTATATTGTTTTATTAATTTTTCATTATTTGCAATTTGCTCTTGATTATCATTTATATCTAAGTTTAAATTAGTTAATTTTAAGTGTTTAATTTCATTTTTATATCATTCATATAAAAAACTATTTTTAGCTAGTTCAAATGCAATAAGATTGTCTAATTTAGGATTGTATTTAACAACTTGAATTATTTTTGTAAATTGATTAATAATTTCATCATATTTTGCATAATTTTTATTAATAAATTCAATGAAAATCTCACTATCTTTTAAGATTGCATTAACTTCAAAATTATACAAATAAAAATCTTCAATAATATTTACAATTAAGTTTTGATTTCTACTAAATTTATTACGAATTTGTGAATCAAAACGATTTAAAAACTTACGATTCATTAATAAGATAATTACTAAATGATTAAAATGTTTATTGATTTTTGTTAGTGGAAGTTTTTTATTATTAAATGATTGTTGAGTTATTTGTTTTTTAGTTTTGTGATATTTTTTGTCTTGATATACATATGAGTATTCATTCTCTTTATTTTGAATAGGCTTAGATTGTTTTTTTATTAATAATTCTTCAATAATCTTTTTTAATAAAACTTCATCCATTTGCAATGTTTGATTAATAAAATCAACATATTTATCTATATAGAAAATATCGCCATATTTTTGAATTATTTCAAAGCAATCTTGTTTGTAACTATGTTTTAGCGAAGGTGTTGATTTATTTGTATTAGTGATATCTAACAATAAAAATTCACTAATGTGAAGTTGTTGTTCTAATAATTTATTTGTTGCATCATAACCATATTTATTTGCATATTCATCAATATCTTTACAATCATTGTTTTTATGATCAACAACAAAAATATTAAAAGCTAAATTTGCTAATTTTAGAACTTGTTTTTTAGTAGCTAAAAAACCAGCATGATCATTATCAAAACATAAAATTAAATCTTTAATTCCATAATTTGCAATCGTTTCTAAATGTTTATTACTTAATTCAACTCCCATTGTGGCTACTACATTTGGTTTGTTTGATTTATGTGTTGTAATAGCATCCATGAATCCTTCAACAATGAATAATTGATGGTTATCATCAAGTGTTATAACATTATTAAAGTTATAAAGAATTTCATCTTTTTTAAAAACTAAAGTTGTTTTTGTATTTAAGTATTTTGGTGTTTTTTCATTATTAATTATTCGTCCACTAAAACCAACAATATTATTTAAATGATCATAAATACTAAAAATTATACGATCATTAAAAAAATCGTGATAATCACCTTTTTTATCAATTACTAAAAAAGAATTATTTATTAATTTATTAAGTTCAAACTCATCATTTTCTTGTACAAGATTATCGTAATTTGATTTTATTAAATTCAACAATTGATCATTACCTGGAGCATAACCAATTTTAAAATATTCTAAATCACTTTGATTTAAATTGCGTTTTACTAAATAATCAAGCACATGCTTATTATTTTTATTGTTTAAAAAATTAATAAACCATTTTTGAATTTGTTTATTTAAATCAAAAAGTTTATTTTTTTTAGTTTCCTCTGGTGAGATTTTTTGTAAATGATTTAGTAATTTTAAATCTAAATTCATTGTTCGTATTATCTCTTGAGCTGCTAGAACATAAGGAATTTTTTTATAATCAGCAACAAATTTAATCACATCACCAGCATGATTACATGAAAAACATTTAAATATTTGCTTTTTATCACTAATTGATAAAGATTCATTTGTATCATTATGAAAAGGACAAATAGCTCAATAATTATTACCTTTTTTAATTACTTTAATGTAATTTTGAATAACATTTGAAATATTTACTGCATCACGAATTGCTTGAAAAACATTATTAGTTATTTTTGACATTGACGTTGAAAATCTTCATGTGCTTTTTGATTTAAATATAGAGGTAATTCTGATAATTTAATTCTTTTTTGAGCCATTGAATTACGTTCACGAATTGTAAAGGATGGATCTTGTTGATCATCAAGTGAATCAAAATCAATTGTTAAACAATATATTGTTCCTATTGCATCTTGACGACGATAACGTTTTCCAATACTTCCACTATTATCAAAAGTAGCCGAGATATTTAAATCTAAAATTTTGCCATAAATTTCTTCAGCTTTATCTTTTAATTTATTTACTAATGGCATTACAGCAATTTTATAAGGAGCTAAGTCATATTTTAGATCCATTAGAATTCGTTCATCATCATTTTCTAATTTTTCAATAAAAGTTGCTTCAGTTAAAATAGCGTATAATAATCTTTCAACACCAACAGATGGTTCAATAACATGAGGAACATATTTTTCTTTAGTTTGTTCATCAAAATATGTTAAATCTTTTTTTGATAAATTCATATGTACTGATAAATCGTAATTAGTTCGATATGCAATACCATACAATTCAGAAAAACCATGTAAAAAATTATATTCAAAATCAATTGTTTTCTTAGAGTAGTGTGATAATTCTTCTTTAGGATGTTCGTGTTTTCTTAAATTATTTAAACTTAAACCACATGCACTAACTAATCAATTTTCAATTTGGTTTAAATATTTATCAAAAATATCATAAGCACTTTCTTCTTTTAAGAAAAATTCAATTTCCATTTGTTCAAATTCACGTGTTCTAAAAATAAAATTACCTGGTGTTATTTCATTTCTAAATGATTTTCCAATTTGAGCAATACCAAAAGGTAAATGTAGACGCATTGAACGTTGAACGTTTTTAAAATTAACAAAAATTCCTTGTGCAGTTTCAGGTCTTAAATAAACCACATTCTTAGCATCTTCAATAACACCTTGATAAGTTTTGAACATAAGATTAAAATGACGAATTTCTGTTCAATTAAATTGCTTGCATGTAGGGCAAGAAATCTCATAATCATTCAAAACTTTTGCAAATTCTTCATTGCTAGAATTTTCAGCAATATGAATGTTTTCATCAAATGATTCAATTAATTTATCTGCACGATATCTTGCTTTACAATTTTTACAATCGATTAGTGGGTCTGAAAAATTATCTAAATGACCACTCGCTTTTCAAACTAATGGATTTAAAATTATTGCACTATCTAAGCCAACAACATCTTTTTGTTTAGTAACAAATTCTTTTCATCATAAATTCTTTAAATTATTTTTTAATAATACACCCAATGGTCCATAATCTCATGCATTAGCCAAACCATTGTAAATTTCTGAATTTGCAAAAACAAAACCAACTGTTTTTAAGTGATTAACTAACTCTTCTTGTGTTTTAAACTTGTTTTTCATAACTATAGCCTAATTTCTTTTAATAAAATTCTTCTTTAAATGTTTTTTATTATTGTTAAATAAATTCCTAATTGATCATACATAATGGAATTTAATATTTTTAATAAACCTTTAAACGTTAATTCATTATCCTCTATTTGTTCTTTTTGCACTTGTGATGCAAAATAAAGTTTTTGTCATAATTGTAAAGCCTTTGGATCATAATCTATTTTATTAATAATTTTAGATTCGCAATTCACACAAACAAGACCACGATCAACTAAAGAAAATGTTTTAATATTTTTTGAGCTATTACAATAAGCACATGAACGGAAGTTAAAATTAATACCATTCATTATTAAAAATTTTACCAATAAAAAACAGCTTATGTAATAATCATTATATTTTAAAATAATATATTGCAAAATAAGTTGATAAAATTGATAGAATTCAACATTAAAATCAATTACTTTACTCATTAGTTCGCTTAATATTAACATTGAGTATGTATTTTCATATTTATAATCAATTTGGTCTAATGGAATAACTTTTTTAAGTTTAGAAAGCTTTGTTTCATTTGTTGCATGAAAAAACTGAATTTCTAAATAATTACCAAAAAATAAAGCTCTTGCATTTTTAGAAGTGATTCTTTTTGTTCCTGGTGCAAACATTACAAAGCGATTACCATGTTCGTTAATAAATGTTAGTATTTCATCAAAAACATCATAATCACGACGAGCAACTAAATATCCTTTGGTTATAATTTCTGCCATTATTTTTTAATTTTATATCCTAATGATTTAACAACATTATTATTTTCGCGTCAATTATTTTCGACTTTAACAAAAATTGTTAATGAAATATGACAATCATAAATTTCGTGCAGTTGTTTTCTTGCTGCCATACTAATTTTTTTAATCATTGCACCATTTTGACCAATAACAATTGGTTTATGAGAGTTTTTTTCGATTATTATTGATGCTTTAATAATTCAATGATTCGCTTCTTGATTATATTTACTTTCATCAATTTCTACACCAACACCATGGGGAACTTCATGATTTAAATTCAATAAACATTGTTCACGAATTGTTTCTGCAATAATAAACTTATCTTCTTTTTCAACTTTTTGACGAAAATAATCTGTAACAACATCTTTGTGAAGATATTGTTTAATTGTATTAATCAATTTATCAATATTAATGACATGCAACGCACTTATTTGAATAACATCTTTAAATTGTATATACTTGTTTAATTGATGAACTCTTTCATCAATTTTATCTTGATTTTTAGCAACTTCAGCTTTAGAAATAACTAAAATAACATTTTCCTTATTTGATTCTTTAATTAAATTTATAATTTCAAAATCATCTTCACTTAATTCTTTGTCCATACTTGATACAAACAAAATCACATTTGCTTCTTTATACGAAACTTCAATTTCGTGATTTAAAAATAGATCAAGTTTGTTTGATGGTTCATGAAATCCAGGTGTATCAGTAAAAATAATTGCCGAATCATCATCTTCATAAATTTCTTTAATAGCATTACGCGTTGTTTGTGGTTTATTAGAAATAATTGAAACTTTTTTACGCATAATTGCATTTATTAATGTTGATTTACCAACATTAGGTTTGCCAACAATAGCTACAATTCCATATTTTTTAACCATTTTTATTTCCATTTACATTTCTTGTAATATTTAATTCATTTAAAATTTCATCTTGTAAACCAAACATGATCTTTTCCTCTTCAACCTCTATATGATCATATCCTAATAAGTGAAGAAGACCATGCGTAAATAAAAAACATAATTCACGCTCAAACGAATGACCAAATTCCTTTGCTTGGTTAACAACTTTTTGATAACAAATATACATTTCTCCCAATAAAGGCGTAATAATTTCTCCATCATCAAATGCAAAACTAATAACGTCTGTAATATAATCTTTGTTTCGATAATCTCTATTAATCTCTTGTATTGTTTTTTCATCAACAAAGTGACATTCAAAAAAACGTTCTTTATCAATATTTAATTTTATTGAAATTAAATTAGCTATTTGTTCAAATCGTTGTAAATATATTTCATCATTAAAAACACTTTTAACTTCATTAGTTATTAAAAAACGCATAAACCCCTTATCTTAATTATTTAAATATTAAAACTATAAATATTATAACCTTGATATGTTTTAGCCAACTTAATTTTGTGCGATCGAATTAAAACAATTTTTAATAAATATTAAAATTTTATTAATTAAACCATAACCTTTAAGTCAATGAAAATTAGCATTAAGATATTCGTTCAAATACTTATCATTTATCAATATTTCATTTTTAATTTTATTTTCTACGCTACAGTTTGCAATTTCATGTATTAATTCAAGCGCCTTTGACATATTATTAAAATCTTTTTTAAAAAAAATGATCACTGGAACATTGTGAGCACAATTGTTACGAATCATTAAAATTAATTTAGCTTGAACTTTTTCAACTTTATTTTGGAAAATAAAAGCATTTAATAACATTAATACATATAGATTTAGAATTTCTACAAACGATGACAAATCAATATTTTTGCACTTATTAAAATATTTTTCGTAATTAATTAGATACTTATCATTTTTGTAATAATTAAAAAATGACTCAAAAACACTTCTTGGTTCTTCTTCATCATTTATGAAATTATGAATTTTAAGTTTTAGTAAGTGTTCTAAAATCATAATTTTGTTGTTAATATTTTTGCGTAATACAAAATCTAAATTAGATATACGCACAAGATGGAAAAAATCATGAATTTTGTTTTCAAATAAATTATTTAATCTTTTTAATTTGTAAAAATAAGTATGATACTTTAAGTATTGTATACATTCATTAAAACTCATTATTTCATTTTTAATAGCATTTTTTATAAAATAAAGTTCTAATTTTTGATTTTGATATTCATTCATAAACACTCACCTATTAACTAATTAGTATAAAAGGTGTAAGTTTAGAAAATTTATGAATTTTTTAGTAAGTTTGAAAAGAAAAAAGAATTTAATAATTGATATCATTACAATTACTATATAATTATTAATTAGTTAATATGAACATTTTTGAAATTTATATTAATTCCAAATAATATATTTCAAAATATTAATTTAAAGTTAGTTGGTTTGCAAATGTCATTTAAAACAAAAACAAAATTTAAACAAAAATGAAAAAGTGTTTTAGCCTTTTTAGGCATTGGCGCTTTAACAGTTGGAACAATTGTTGGCACTGGTGTTGGTGCTGCTAATTATGCTTACAAGAATAAAAAAACAGGTGATTTTGGCGATAAGATATCAGCAAGAACACAAGTTTTATTAAATGATTATCAAACCGAAGAAGAACAAATAGATTTACTAAAAACAACTGCTAATCTAAATCAAAAACATTTACAAGCATTAGGTGTTAATAACGTAAGTGCTAAATATGGTATTTACCAACGCATTAATAAAAATACGAAAAAATGAGAAAAGTTTGGTGAAATTGTTTATGAATTTTACCCAACAAATTCAAAATTAGACATCGTTAATTTTTTAACAAAAACAAAACCATATGAACAAATTAGTTCAAAAATTCAACTTATAAGTTTATTTACAACTGCTAATCGTTTAGAATTACAAAATATTTCATCACTTTTATCACCAAAACCAGAACTTTCACAAAATAAAGAATTTGATGATACAAATTGATTAACTTTAAATAGTGATGCTAAAAAAATTGAAATTAAAACAACTAATGAAGGCCAACAAGTTGAAGTATCATTACCAAAAACTAGTGCTGATGATCAAAAGTTTGATTTAAATTTTTTTGCTAAAGAATTTGATGCTAATTTCAACTATAGTGCATCAAGTGGTAAAACACGTGCTCAAACTGTAGCTGCTTTTGAAAAAACAAAACAAAATCGTAAAGCCCCAGTTAATTCATGATTATTATGAGTTAATCGTGATGGATTAATTGCAAGATTTAACATGCTATTAACTTTAGCGCATGCTCAAAAACAAAAATATGTAGATGCAAAAAGTTGAGATTATGTTGATGCTACTTATAAAAATTTAAATGTAAATGGTGAAGAAAAAGCATTTATTGATTGATTAGCAACACAAGATTTTGACAAGTATTTTATTCATAATAGTTCTATTATTAAACCAATTAATGTTCAAGTTGATCAATTATTAAATATTATTCGTGCTTTTTATCAATCATCATCACATAAAGTAAAAACTAAAGATGCTAATAATAAAGATGTAGCACAAACTTTTAAAGATAATGAAATGTTTTATTCATGAAACATTAATAAATTATCTTTAATTAATGGTTTTGTTTACGCTATTGATTACAATAATTTCTTTAATTATTTTGAAGCACCAAAAAAAGATGACAAACTAACATTAGCTCAACAAAGTATTGTTAAATATACATCTAATAAATTAGTTTTAAATCAAAAAAATACAAGTCGTGCTTTTATTAATACTGTTTATAATCTAAAACAATATTATCTACCAACGTATTTTGCTCAAGCAATTTATAGTGAAAATGATATTAAAAAAGATTATGCAAAAACTTTTTATAGTTTATTAAACAATTTTAGTACAAAATTACCAAATCTAAAACAAGGTGCAATTAAAATGCTAGATCCTATAGATGCTATTTTAATTGGAATTGCAGTTTTAATTTTAATAGTTGCGATTATTATTAGTGTTTTATATAAAGTTCCAGGCTTAATTCATAGTTTATTAATGGCATTTAATTTTGTGATTAGTTTATTATTGATTAAAGCAAGTAATTTAGGCTTTAGTACTGAAACCTATGGCGCATTAATTATTAGTGTATGTTGACCATTACTAAATTTAGTTAACTTTAATAATCATATAAAACGTTTAGTCGAACAAAAATACTCTTATAAGAATGCTTTAAGGATTAGTTTAAATAAGACAATCATTAATCAAGGAATGTTTTATTTATTAATGATCTTTATTAGTTTAGTGTTCATGTACTTTGGTAAAAATAACATTAGCATTTTTGGTTTTAATTTAATATTAATAACTTTCTCATGCTTACTAATATCTTATATCTTGTTTATTGCCATGATGTATCTATTGTGATTAATAGCACATCATGTGCCAAAAATTCATTTATGAAGACAATATTTAGCTGCAACTAATGCAATTAATCAAAATCGATTCAATGAAGAATTTGATTGAAATGATCAACAAAAATATCAACAATTTATTTTTAAAGCAATGAATCAAAAAGTTTATAAACTAAGTTTTTTAATTTTTGTTTTTGTTATAGGGCTTGCTGGATTGTTTGTTTTAGGTTTTGTTGTTCCAAATATGAGTTTTAGTTTTGGCTCAGTGTATGAATTAACAATGAAAAATGATCTAAAAAACTTTAATGAACATGAATTTAGTAGTTTTTTAGATTATGAAATTAATAATGGAATAGTATCAATGTACTTTGATGCGAAAAATCCAAGCGCTTTAAATGAGATTGCTTCTATTAGTTTAAATAATCGTTTTAGTGATGCTATTGTTTATACAAGTAGTTTATATAATTTGATAAATAATATCACTAATTCAATTGCTGCTTACTTCATTATTTTTGCAATTATTGTTATTTGATCAAGTATTTGATTAAAACCCCAATCAACAATTCCTTTAATAATTAATTTAATTTGCACAACACTAGTTAGTTTTGGAATTGCAGGATTGTTTAGATTGTTTAATAATCAAGCTTCAATTATTGCTATTAACACTAGTTTTGTTTTAATTGTTAGCTTTAGTTTACATATTTGTTTAAACTTAAAACAAACTTTAAATTTAGCAAAAGTTTTAACAAAAAAACAATTACAGTTACAAATTCAAGATTCTTTAATTAAATACTTTAATACTTATAATATAATATACATTGTGATGTTGTTTACACTACTATGGTTAATGATTTTCGCACCATTAGCATTAATTAGTTTTAATGCCATTATCTTATTTAGTTTAATGTTTACGCATTATTTAGCAATCATCATTATTAATTACTTATGAATGTTGACGATGATTCTATATGAACGCTTATTAGCCAAAACATTAGCTAAGAGTGATAATGCAAATAATGTTTATGATAAATTTGATGAACAAGAAATTGTTAATATCAACAAATTTTAAAAGGAAGACTTAGAACGTTTATGATCAATATTGATTATATTAAATCAAAAATTAAGGATGTCCCTGATTTCCCTAAAAAAGGAATTATTTTTAAAGACATTACTCCTTTATTTTTAGAACCAAAGGTTATTGAAAAAATTGTTGATGATTTTGCTGAATTTGCTAAATCATTAGATGTTGATGTCATAATAGGAGCAGAATCACGCGGTTTTTTATTTGCTGCTCCATTATCAATTAAGTTAAATAAACCATTTGTTTTAGTACGAAAACCAAATAAATTACCAAATGATGTTTATAGCGCTGAATATACATTAGAGTATGGAAGTTCACGTGTAGAAATGCATAAGGATGCATTAAAACCAAACCAACGTGTTTTAATTGTTGATGATTTATTAGCAACTGGAGGAACTGTTGCTGCAATTGAAAATCTTGTTCATCAAGCTCAAGCAACTGTGGTTGGTAGTGTTTATTTGATTCGTTTAGGATTTTTAAAAGGCGAAGAGAAATTGAGTGGAAAAGTTCACGCTTTAATTAATTATTAATTTTTATAAAAAATTTAATTTACTCTAGAAGTTTAAAAATAATTTCTAGAGTTTTCTATTATAAACATAATTTACACAAAAATATGTTCCAAAAATTTTATTTAAATTTAAAAATGAGTAAAAGACAAATTTTACATTTTTATTTTTCTTTGTGTAAATATAAAATTTATTAATAAGAAAATTTTGTTAATTTGTAAGAAATATGAAATTAAAAATAAAAAAACTATTATTGAGGATATGATTTATTTCATTACCATCGATTTTAATTGTTAGTCTGCTTTCTGCGTGTGGTTTTAATAAATCAAAATGTAAATTAGAGGTTTTAGATTATTTTTTTACAACAAAAAATAATGATTACTATATTGCTTACCAATTTGATCATTTAAACATTAATAATAAAACAAATTTAGAAAAAAATTCTTTTTTCAACAAGTGTTATTAATCATTTAAACCAAAGAGTTAGTTTTAATATTGATTTAAAACCAATTATAATAAATAATCGTATTTATATTCGTTTACCTCAACGACCACAACCTAAACAGACAATTATTATTAACTCAAGTGATAAATTTGTGCCAGTTAAAGTTATTAAAACAAGTGAAATGGCAACAGAATTTATTGAGTTTAACCAAAATGATATTAAACCTATTAAAGTTGTAAACCAAAGTGCATGATTTAGTGATATTAAAAAACAACGCGTACAATTTCAAATCAAACTTCTAAATGTTCGAGTTGATGATGCTAATTTAAAAAATATTGATATTGAATTGACAAACAAGAAAACAAAAAATATTTAAATTAAAAGTTTTGAAAAACCAATTAAATTATTTAAAAAATGAAAATAATGTTCTAACAGTTGTTGCAGAGTTTAAATCTAATGTTAACAACCAATTAGACGATGAAGAGTACTTTATTTCTAAATTATTTTTAAATAAAGAACCTATCAAAATAAAACAAAATGTTTACAAGCCAAGTGGATTGCAATTAGATGGAACAATTAATAATGAAAAACCAACTTATTTGATGATTCCGACTACTTTTTCTCGATGAACAAATATAAATATTTTTGATACTGAAGTTATTAGAAATAATGGAATTCCTAAACAATTAAAAATTAAATACGATGATTTTGTTAATGAACACAATTATAAACAAGATGAATTAAATGCGATGGTTGAACTTACATCAACTAAAACTAATAAAAAAATTTTATTATCTTCAATAAAATTTGATGATAAACATCATGAAATAGTATTCGATTTAACTGGTAATAAACAACTACAAAATATTATTTTAGAAAATCCAGTTTTTAAAATTAAAAATTTAAGTATTAATAATGATTTGCAAGTTTTAGATCCAATTATTAAACAAAAAGAACTTGATTTAGCTAACAAGCATATTCCTAATATTGGCAAGTTTTTATTTAATGATAGACAACCAACAAAATATAAGTATGATATTTCAATTAGATAGTGATTCTTCAATAATCAAAAATGCTAGAAAAATCACATTAATGGCTAAAAAAGTATTAGAAAATTACAGTTACAGCTCTTCTGATTTTACATTCAATTTTGTTAATAATGAAAAACGTTGTGAATTTTTTTATAATCATTCAAACAAACAATTTTTGCTTAATATTGATCATGATATGCGTTCTTCTAGTAAACAAATTTTTGAAAATGATTCTAAATTTTTGATTACTAAGCTTTTTGCAGTTAATAATGATGGTTCTATTACTGAAATTCCAATTAATATCAATAATCTGAAGGATAGAGAATTTCATTTTACATTTAGTGAATATGAATCTAGTGATATTGAATTCAATCAAAAAGATAAGCCTGTATTAAATTTAAATATTAAATATTTCAATAAACTTGAAACATCAAAAATTAATAAAATTAAATTAACTTTAAAAGATGACCAAGAATTAATTTTTAATCGAATAAATAATGATTTTAGTTTTAAAAAAAATGGTTTTAAATTAAATATCGATCAAAATACATTTCCAAATTTTTTGAAAGGACATAAATATTCAATTAAAGCCATTACTATAATTAATGACGATCAAACAAAAATTGAATTATTATCAAAATCTAATAGCAAAGCTAGTTTTAAAATTCCTTATATTGCATATATTCAGAATAGTGTATACGATCCAATTTACAATAAATTAAAAATTAAAATAAAATCGAATGATTTTAGAATTAATAAAAACCTTGATCCACTAAAATATTCGTTAAGTTTTTGTAATTACAATAATCCTAATTAAACTATTTCCATTAAAAAATAAAAAAGATTATTTCCAACGAAAAAATGAAAATGAAATTAAATTAAAGGTTGAACTAAAAGCTAATTCTAATATTATTAAAAATCTTTTATTTATTGCAACTTTTAAAGATGAAAAAAATAATATCATCAAAACTAATGTAGTTAGTTGCAATCCTGTTAAAAATGAAGTAAATAAATGAATAATTGAATTTAATTTAAAATTTGATGAAATTAAAACTAATACACTATATCAATTAGATAGTGTATATTATTTAGATAAAAATAATCAAGATGTTTTAAATGAAAATAATAAATTAAATAAAATTGATTATCAATTTGAATTACAAAATCCTTTATCTATAATGTCTATGGAATCATATCCTAAAACTACAATTGATGTTGATCCACAAACTAAGCGTCCAATTTGTGAAGTTAAATTGTTTGTTATGAGCATTGATTATCCTTGATTAGTAAATAAAAAAGCACGTTTTGTTTTTTTATATAAAACAGCGAATGGCAAAGAAAAATAATTTATGGCTCAAACCGATGATATTGGTGATAATGATCAAAAAAACTATAAAGATAAATTTTTATTTAAACTTAAAAATCATTTATACATAAAAGTTGTTTTACCAGTAGCAAATCGTGCTTACAAACTTAAACGAGTAGAAATTTTAAATGATAATAACACTTGGACAATTTTTAACCAAAGCGATAAAGGATTAGAGTTTTGTTGCCATGGTAGTCAAAACTCTATTTTGACTAGTGCAAATGATTTTAATGAAAATAAAAATAACAAGTATATTAAAAACATTTCTTCAACACAAGTAAATCTTAATTTAGAGTTATTTTCAAACGACCAAGGTTTTCGTGATGGTTTAGTTGCAAATGTAGAATTAATTGATGAAAAAGGTAATATCAAAGGACCTTATCAAATTGCACTTTCAAAAACAGACAAAAATATTGATGGAACTATTAAAACCAACTTTGACAAAGAATCACAATTAGGTTTAACATCATGATTAATATCTGATAATAAAATTAATAATTTAGAACCAAATACAAAATATTATATTAATCGTATTTGATTTAACGAACAACCAGATTATTTAACTTTTAAATGGAATCATGACGATAATAACAATGAAATTTATAATAGAAATAAAACGAAAAAAACAAATCCAACTATAGGTGATTATTCATTTACAACCAATATACAACAATAATTTATTTTAGAATTACAACAAAAAATTAATATAGAGTTTACAAAACTTTGTGTAAAACCAAAAAGCCTTCTAGTAAAATCATAATTACCAAGAAAGGCTTTTTTATATGAAAAGAAATAAAATGCTGTTCTTGATTTAACTAACCAATGACAACGCCGTTCTCTTGAAAGCATTTATAGTATTTGTTTTTATCGATACAATTCACTTTATATGTCAAAGACATAATAGAAGTAATTAAAAAGTAACTTATGTTAAGTTGGATGCAAATCTTGAAGGCAAAAAAGATTTTTAGACATTTGAATTGGTCAAAATGAATCAGCTAAATATTGATTAGACGTGCTAAATGACCTTAAAAACCGCGGTGTTAACGATTTTAATATTATGTTCAGATTGATTTAAGTGGTATTGATGAAGCGATTAAAGTGCCTTTTTCAAAAATCATTCAACAAAGATGTATTGTTCATTTGATTCGCAACAACATTAAAAACGTTTCATATAAATACTACAAAGAATTTTGTTTGGATTTAAAAACAATTTATGGTGCTATTAATCTAGAAGAAGCACAAGAAAATCTTGAGTTATTTGGACAAAAATAAATTCAAGAATATCAAAGTGCTATAAAAGTATGAAAATGAAATTTAAACTTTGTAGCTACGATGTTTAATTATTCCAAACCGTTGTGTAAAATTATATATACAACAATGCTATCAAAAGTTTAAATCGTTCATATCACAAATTTATAAAAAATAAACCTATTTTTAAGAGCGACGAATCAATTGTTAAATCATTGCATTTAGCAATTTGAACATCACTAAAATATGGACAAGTAGATGCGCTAATTGGGATCAAATTATTAATGAATTAGATATTTTATTTCTTGATTGTTTATTTTAATCTTAAAACAAAATTATTTTTAAAATTAAAAATTGAATATAATAAACTTGAAAATAAAAAGTTCACCTATTTTATAAAGGCGAACTAAATATTAAAGATTTATTAAAAAGGAATTGTGTTTTACACAAGATTTTAAAAACTCTAAATTAATATTTTTTGTAGAATATTGATTTTTTAACTAAATAATCTTTTACATTTAATATTAATCTTTAATACTAAAAATACGTAGACTATTAGAAGAAAAATTAAACACGCTTGGATTAACGTTGTAACCATGCTTACTGTTTGATTCTATACTTATAATTTCGTATTGCTCATTTTTTTTGATATTTTCAATTTCAAATAACACTTCGAGATTATTTGCCAATCGCACACTTTTTTCAAACACAACTTGGTTGGGACCAGCTTTTTTATATTTAATTTTTAATATATCATTCTCTTTTAAATTATTTTCATTGTCTTTAAATTTCAAAGTAATTAAACTACTTGGGTTATTATCGAATTTCGAATCGATTTCAATAGCTGTTATTTTAACAGGATTTGGAAGTGTAACGAAACTAAATTTTTGTTTTTGATTAGTAGATATTTTAGTTTGAGCGTTATTTAAATTTAAATCATTACTTTCACCTATAATTAGTTCTTCAAAAGAATATTTACGATTAGATGTTAAGTCTTCTAAAATAAAATTTTGCTTTTTAAGATCATTAATTTTTAAAATATTGGATAATTTTAATTTATTTTCATTATCTTTATAAACTAACCGAACATATTTATTTTCCAAATTGTTGTTATTTTCTATATTAATATTTAGGGTTATCTTTATTGAATTATTATTAACCTCATTAGTTTTAATATCTTCAATTTTAATGTTTGGATCGTTAGGTAAATTTGGTAGATTTGGAAGATTATTTTCTGGGCTGGTATTAAATGATAAATTATCAACTTTTGTTAAATCGGCAATTTTATTTGTAATACTAAATTTTGTAATTTTATATGTGGTGTTGGGTTTTAAGTTTTCTAATTTAAAGCTTAATAATTGTAATTTTTTATTGTAGATTGGATTAACATCAATATTAATTTTATTTTTTTTATCATCTTCTAATTCAATATTAAATTTTTTAACCAAAATGTCATCTATATCAATTTTATCAAAATAAAATTGAATGTTAATTGACGTTAAATCTTTATCCATAAATCTTATAGATCTAGCTTTAATTTTACTTTGTTCCTTAATCTCTTGCGTTTTAGCTTTTGAACACATTACAATAAATGAACTTAAAGGAATTAATGCAATAAGAGAAAATAATTGTAAAAATTTCTTGCGTGTATTTTTTTTCATAATTAAACCTGTTTGTAAATTTTATTATTAAATTTAATTATACTAAAAAGTATTTTCTAAATGCTATAAAGACAATTTTTTTATTAAATATAAGGTAATAAGTATTATAATTTGTGTAGTTTATTAATTTACACAAAAAAAGTTGTAAGTTGATAACTGTTTTGTATCTCAAGATACATAACTCCTTTATTAAAGAAATGGGTAGTGATTATATGAACAATAAAGATAAAAAGCGTAATGCTAAAATAGCTACAGGACTTACAATTAGTGCGTTAGTTTGGGCTGGTGTTATTACAGGAATTGTATTGCGCTCAGCAAATAAGCATTCTAGTCAATATTTTGATAAATATTATGAGTATACAAAAGATGGTAATTTAATCATTAAGGTTCGATTATTTGCAAAAGATAGCGATTCTAACCAAAAAATTTATGCAATTTTTAAAGATAAAATTGGTAAAGAAAAGCTAATTTTAGTTACAAAAGATAAACAAATTGGTTTAATTGATACATCAAATTTAGATTCTAATAATTCTTGAACGCTAGATCGAATTGCCAATGAAAAAGGCGACATACTAATAAGTAACGATCAATTAGTGTGACAACAAAAAATTATTGTTAATCGTCCTAATATTTTCTATTCTGGTATTGATAAAAATGCTGATAAATTTTTTCAAATTAAATTGAATCATGAACTAAATAGCAAATGATTAGTTGCCCACTTTGTTAATCAAAATAATGCTGAATATGCGTTTGATGTTCAAGTTGATAAAGAAGGAAATGTAATAGTTGATACTAAAAAATTACCTTTAGGAAATTTTTATAAATTAAATAGTTTAACTTTAAAAGAAGATAGTAAAAACACGAAAGTTGTAAATTTAGAAGAAATTGACCCTTCTATTCGAAGTGTTGATAAAACACGTAGTTTTGACGAAGAGGGAAACGTAATTGTTAATGTTCGTGTTTCACGAAATTTGGCCAATAAAACAATCCAAAGCTTATTTGAAGATGAAAATCATCAAATACATACTTTAAAAGTGGTAGTTGATAAAAACGGACTTGCACGTTTACCTGTAAAAAAGATGGATAATCACCATCAATATAAGTTAATTAAAGTTACCGATGAAAATGACAACGATCTTTTAAAACCAAATAAACTATCTTTTGCTCATCAAAATATCATTTATAATCCAATAAAAACAAAAATTGAAGTTGATGAAAATAACTCACAAAAATTATTTCATATTCAAGTTGATCCAAGTTTACAAAATCAATCATTAACAATCACCTTCAAGAATGAAAATCATGAAAAAACAAAACTTTTGGCCAAAGTTAATAGTGATGGTGAAATTGTTATTGATTTAAATGAATTAAAAGATGGGCATTTATACAAGTTAGATGATATTGGTATTAGTAACACTTCACCAAATAAACGTGTTGCTAACCTAAAGCAAGTATATGAAAGTGCTAAAACAATTAATAAATTAAATACTAGCCACTTAAATAATCCATACAATTATGACAAAAATGGTAATTTAATTTTCAATGCTAAAGTAGACCCAGAACAGTTTGCAAATGACCAAGTTGAAGCTGTTTTTGTTGATGAAAATAATACTGAACATAAAGTGTTAACAAACGTTGACTCTAATGGTAAAATTCTAATTAATACTTCTGACTTAAATCAAAATCACACATACCAACTAAAAGAAATTGTTAATTTAGAAGAGCCTAAGACTAGTGTTTTAAATAATTATGAGCTTGCAAGTAATCAAAAACAAAAATTTAGTAAACCAGCTGCAAACGTTAAAGCTTTAGAAGATAAGAATTTTAAGATTAAACTTTTAAATCCTGATCTAGCTAATCAGTCTATTGTTGTAACTTTTGAGGATGAAAATCACCAACTTTATCAATTAAATGCAAAATTAAATGATCAGCAAGAGGTAATTTTAAAAACTAAAGATGATCAACTACTACCAAATAACCATACTTATACGTTAACTAAAATTACGAATACTAACAATCAAGCGATTGTTAACGTTAATGATTTAGATAAAAAAGATAAATTACTAGAGAAAATTGATGTAAATAAATTACAACAATTAAATGCTTACAATTATGATGATCTAGGAAATTTGATTGTTGATATTCATAATAATCAAAAAGTTTTAATTGATCATGAATATGATGCGCATTTCATTGATGAAAACAATAAAGATCATTTTATTCCTACCAAGATTGATTTAAACACAAATAAAATTAGTATTAATACGAAACATTTATATAAAGATCATCATTATCATTTATCAAATATTGTTGATAAAAAAGATCATAAACAAATTTTATTAGATAATGATAAAATTAACGCTTTAAGTAAAATAAGTATTATTAAACCACTTGCAATTATTAAACAAGATAAAAATAAAAATCTAAATTTACAAAGTTTTGATAAAAATTTAATTAATCGTCAATTACATGCAACTTTTGTTGATGAAAATCAAAAAGAATATCATGTTAAAGCACAAAGTATTGTTGATTCATTAGGTCGAGTTCAATTCATAACTAGCGATGAAGTTTTACCAAATCATCACAAATATCAACTAACTGCTATTAATTATAATAATCAAAAAGTTATTAATGTAAATGATTTAGATCAAAAACAAATTATTATTAATAAATTAAATGTTGGTAAAATCGATAATAATCAACTAGTTTTTGATGTACCAAATAATGTAGAAGAAGGCGAAGATGTTTTTGTTAACTATCATGATTCTGATGGCAATGTAATTAAAATACCAGCAATTGTTAATAATCATCAAGTACAAGTGGATTTAACAAACAATCCTCAGTTGGTAAAAGATAAAATTTATCATTTTGATTCACTTACTATTGAAGATGAATATCACGTTCCTAAAGAGACAGTTATTAGTTCAGACGATGTAAATAATCTAATTAAAACACTAAATAACACAGTCGATTCAGGCCGCAAAATTATTGCTAAAAATCCAAAAGTTATCCAAAATAAACCAACAATTTTAAGTTTAACAATTAATGATTTTAATAAATTAGTTTCTGATAAATGGTTAAAATTAACTATAGCTTTAAAAAATGATCCAACACACACTGTTAGTGCTTATGGCTTAATTGATTATAAAAATGACACTGTAATCTTTAATTTTAATCATTTAAAACCAAACACTTCTTACTACATTAAGGATTTAAGTTTTAGAAATAATGATTTAAATGTTATTGATATAAAAAAAGATGCATGTAGTGAAACTAAAATTAATATAATCAAAAATGAAATAATTGGTTATACATTTGTAATTTTATCTTCAAATACACTAGTTTTAGAAAACTACCATCAATATGAAACAAATCCATCAGATACTAAGTTAAATTTAAACATTAGTAAAACTGATAAAGAGCCTAAAACTGTCGTTTATCGTCTTTTAGATGTAGATAACAATCCTTTAGAACCAGATTTATTTGCAAAATTAGATTATGATGCAAATAATAAATTTTATAATGCACATTTGCAAAATCTAAAAGCTAATAGTAAATATTTAATTGTAGGTTTTAATGATCAAAACAATCAAAGAATTAATTACTCTACACCAATAAAAACACCTTTAATTTTTGGTACAACCCCTCACGCAGTAGCTGTTAATTTTGATGCAAATAATAATAAGCAAATTATTAAAGCTGAAGATGCACGATTAATTATTAATTTTGTAGATCAAGATCAAAAACTACAAGTTGGTAATTTAGTTGAATTGACTTATTTAAATAAAAATAATCACCAAGTTTATAAAACTGTTGGATATGTAAAAAATATAGATACAGTTAATAAAAGTGGTGAATTGGAATTTGAACTTAATAATTTAATTTCTAATAATGACTATGAATTATTGGAATTAAATGCTTTAAGCGTACAAAATGATGCTTATCAAAAAGTTATATTTGATCGTTTTGATCAAAATCATAATCAGTTTACTACAAAACTAATCGGAACATACATTGAATCAATTAACTCTAATGATATTATTAAAAAGAATGAGAACAAATTAGATGTTAACGTTAAAATTTCATTTTCACAAAAAGATAAAACTTTAAATAATGCTTGAGCTCAACTAGTTTACATCAGTAAAGATAACGAAGTTTGTTTATCACAACCATTAAAACTAAATGTTAATAATAGCAACTATACTTTTACGTTACTAGATAACAATTCATTTGGTTTTTTACGTAATCGAGTTTATAAATTTGTTAAATTAGTTTATGCACAAGATAAAAATGATTTACAAAGCACAAATGCTATTATAAAAAATAGCATCGATTTAAGTCATGGTTTTAAAACAGAACCAACAGGAAGTATTAGTTTAAAAAATAACGATTTAAAAGTAATTAAACGTAGTTATGATAATATTAAATTACAAATTCCATTAGTTGATAATGATCATGTATTAATTGATAATGATGGTAGTTCATTTGTTGTGAAGGTTAGCGATCTAAATGATCCTAACAATATTTTTGATGGCGATAATCAAAAAATAGTTATTGATCAAAATGGAAATCGAAGCTTAGAATTTGATGTTCCTAATACATTATTGAATCATAAATATCATATCAATAGTATTACATTAACTAATAAGCCAATCAATGCTGCTTTTGATCAAAATGAAAATCACCAAAAACTTTATGAATTAAACAACTCTCAGTCTAAATTAAGCGAATTTGGTAATGAATTACTAGTAAATGCTTACAATTATGAACCAGCTATAACAAATACAAAAACTAATACTTTAAATTATAAAATTAAACTAACTCTTAAACGTTCTTCTACTTTAATGAATGATCAATATTTAAAATTAAAGTATGTTGATAATAATGGTGAAATTATTTGATCTAATCCTGTATCAATTAATAGTGATAATAACGAATATGAGTTGAATTTGCCACATGAAAAGACGTTAAAATCAAATCGTATTTACAAATTTGATGGTTTATATTACTTTAAAAATACAAATGATACAACAACATCATTAGCTAATAAAGTTAATATGAATAAAATAGTACCTGCAGATATTCAAACAGCTTCAAGAGTAAGTCTTGATGCACAAAAAGTTATTATTAATAATATTACGCCTGCTAGTGCTGATTTACTTCTACCATTAGTATCAAATGATGATGTCTTTAGTGAAGATCAAGTTGTTAATATTACGATTGGTAATAAAGAAAATAATAAAAACGATCAAGAATTTATTACAAATTTAGAATATGACGCTTCAACAAAAACTTGAATGGCAAAGATTCATGCATCTAATTTAAGTCAAGAAGTTAATTATCATATCAAATCATTTAAATTTAAACAAAAACCCATATTAGGTGCGTTTAATGTAAATGATAGTAATGATAATCATGTTTTAATTGATGATTCAAAAACACCAAGTTTTAGCACACCAAAGGCAAGTTTTGATTTGGTTAGTGTTATTGCTAATGATGTAATTGATTCTAATGTAAACACAAATAATGTTAATGTTGTTATTAATAATGATGGAACAAGTTTAAACAATTGCAAGGCTAAAGTTGTCTATAGCGATGGCAAACATGAATACATATCAGATAATTATGTTGTTTTAAATTTTGGCATTAATGAATACAGCTTCCATTTAAATAATTTAAAACACAATCGTGTTTATACATTTAAAAAACTAATTTATACTCAAGCGGGACAAGACAACTATCAATTTAGTTTTTTAAATACAAAAAAAGTTCAAAATATTTTTAAAACAGCATCAATTAATAAGTCGTTAGTAGTAAGTGATCAACTAATTAGAAAACCCGATTCAAATTCAAATAAAATTAATTTAAATCTTAAACTAAATGATCCAAACGATTTTTTAGAACAAGATAGTATTTTAGAAATTACATTTCATGACGAAAAAGATCACAAATCTCATCATGTTATTGGGAAAGTTAATGTTGATGCAAATAATAAAAAAACCCTTGAATTTAGTGTAGAAAATACTGACACATTTAAAATTCAAACAAATCATAAATATGTTATTGATAATATTAGCTATGCAACAAACAATCATGTTCAACCTGCTCATCCTTTTGATAGCACTAATAAAAATAGAATTTATGACGCCAATCAAAACCCAAATAAAACATTAAGTTTTATAAATGAATTGATTATTAACAATATCAAAGTTAATAAACCTAACGAAAATTTAGATCCAAGTGCAAGTCTTGATGTTGAACTAAAATGTAGTGAAAACTTATTGAAAGATAAGTATTTACGTGCATTATATATTGACAATAACCATCAAAAAGTTTGAAGTGATTATGTTAGTGTTAATGATGCTAATTTAGAAAGTATTAACTTTAATTTTAATCATCTAACACCAAATCGTAAATTAAATTTCGCTGGTATTTACTATTTTGATAATCAAAATCAAAATAACGATGAAAGTCAAGGTAAGAAAATTGTATTGAAACAAGAAACAAACAATTACGATTTTAATACACCAGTTTCAAACACAAAATTATTAGATTTTAAAGCTACTAATATTGATGAAGATCGATTTAATTATGACTTTAGTGTTAATGATGATGATCGTACTTTAGAAGCTGAAATGCCTGTTGAGTTGTATTTTGAAGATTTAACAGATAAAAATCAACCAATTGTAAAAGTACAAGCAAAATTAACTAAAAAAGATGAACGTAGTTTTAGTGCTCATGGACTGGTTGATAATTTATTAGCTACTCATTCATACCGTTTAGTAAAAATTAATTTAAAACAAAAACCAAGATTAGCTAACTTAAACATTAATAATAGTGATAATAATGAAATCATTTTAAATAGTGTTGTTGATAATCAAAAAATTATTCAAACTTTAGCAGTATCAATTGTTAATAAAATTAATAATTTAGAAACTAGTTATACAAAAAATGCTAATGGAACATATGATGTTAAATTTAATATTAACATTATTAAAAATAATAATAAAATTAACAATAAATATGTTAAATTGGTGTTTGAAGATAATGAACATCAACTAATAAGTACGAATGGTGTTTTAGTTAATAACCAAACTCAAGAATCAAAAATAGATTTAGAAAATTTTAGTTTCAATGATTTAAAACCAAATAAAATTTATCGTTTACAAAAAGTTGTTTATAGTAATAAGCAAGATTTTGATGCCATTAATGAAATTAAAAACACTTTAGTTTTAAATGCTTCTTTAGCTAATACAAGTTTTAGTACAATACCATCAAAAATTAAAGTTAGAAAAAACAATATTGATGTATGACAAAATGAAGCCTCAATCAACTTAATTTTAGATGATGTAGATGATCAACTACATAGCGGGGATGAAATTAGTATTAACTATCGCGTTAAAGGAACGCAAAACATTCTTTCAAACACAATTTTAATTAGTGATTCAAATAAAAAAAATATAAATTGCAGGGCAACTAATTTAGTTGCAGGCGTTAATTATGAAATTGTTAGTGTAACAATTAAAAGTCAAAAAAATAAAAATACTTGTCCTGTTATTTTTGAATTACCATCAGATGTAATTGATTTTTATACACTTGCACCTTTTTTCAAAATAAATAACATGTCAATAACTCCTGTTTATTATGAAAATAAAAATACTGCGGATTTAAAAATAAGTTTATGATTTAAAAGTGTTGGTGCTTCTTTAATCAATAAAGATATTAAATTTATTTTTAAACGTAAGCACGATGGAAAAGAAATTTCATTTATTAATAAAATTACTTCAGATAAAGAAGATGTAAAATACGAATGAGAATTTAAAGACCTTTTACGAAATCGTGAATATACTTTAGAACGTGTGGTTTATCTTAAAGATAAAGATTTTAGTCATAATGATGTTAGCGAAAAAGATTATACTAATGTTTTAATAAATGATAGTTCTAATACTTTAACTTTTAAACTATTACCAACTAAACCATTATCTATAATCGGTGCACCAATTAAAGAAATTAGTGATAATGGTGCAAAAGTACAACTTAAATTTGCAATTGAAGATCATGACGATATTTTAAAAAATGGTCAAACATTTAAATTTAATATTCAACCAAACGAAAATAATGGCGCTAGTTTAAGTGAAATTAGTGAACATGATGGTAAAATTGAAATTGTTGATGGTCAAAAATTCTTTGTAATTAACGTAGATAACATTAAAGTTAATAAAGAATACAAAGTTTATAAAATTTATTTTGATGAAAATCAAGATGTTGGAAATGGTGTTTATAAAATTAACTTTAAAAATGATTATAAAGAACCAAATAATGTTGTTTATGATGCAAGTGTTAACACTACTCAAACATATGTATTTACAAACAAGTTTGCCATCGAAAGTTTTAGTAATAATTTAAGTGATGTTAATGTAACAGAAAAACAAAATATTAGTATTAATTTAGATTCGCGTTCTGAAACAATCAAAGGATATCATTTTAAAGCAAAATATATTAGCAATGACAATCGTGTAGTGTGAACAAACACAATTCCATCACCAACTAATTCAACAAGCAATAAGAACAATATTCCATTAACTTTTGAATTAGATAAAAATCAACTTATTCCTAATCGTTTATATACTTTTGCAGGTTTATATTATTCAAAAGATGCTAATGTTGATGAAAAACACGCAAATATGGTGGTCATTAAAAATTCTGTAAATCCACAAACAATAAGTACCAAATTATCAAGTACATACATTAGTTTAAAAACACAAAAGGCTGATGAAAACAGAATTGATTTAAGTTTATTATTACATTCAAATGACCAAATTTTTGAAGATAAAAATAGTCAACAAACAATAGCTAAAATTAGTATAGATGAACTTGATGTACATGATCAAATAGTTGGTTCATCAACACATGATTATGATTTGACATTACAAAAAGAAGGTAATGAATGATTATTAAAAACACAATTATTTGATTTAAAACCAAATACTAAATATCGTGTAAAAAAAGTTTGATTTACTAATAAACCATCAGAAAATATTTATACGAATATTAATAAAGATAATATTATCTACCCAATTAATGAACATAAAGAAAATATTGATTTAAAAACTTTAAATAAATCAACTTTAAATAGTGTTAAACCAACAAAAGTGAACTTTGATAAAAATGATTTAATTAAATTAACTATTAACTTCAACAAGACTGGTTCTAGCTTGGAAAATAAGTATGCAAAATTGGTTTATAAAAATAATGCAAATCAAGAAATTGAATCAAATGCCGTATTATTAAACTGGGATGTAACTACAAAACAATTTGATAAAGAATTTAGTTTTAATAATAATCAAACAGGTTTGGTTGCTAATCGTGATTTTGAATTTGTTAAATTAGTAATTAGTGATTATGCAGATTTTAAAAATGCTAAAGAACTTGAGTTAACTTCTAATTTTAATAAAGAACAAGCTAAATTTAGTATTAATCCTACTCCTATTATTATTAATAATGTTGTTCAAACAACAGAAAACACATATGATCAAATTCATTTGTCATTTGATTATGATGATCAAGATCACAATTTAGTTGATAATAGTCAAATTACTATTACATATCGTAAAAAAGGCGATCAAAATTGAATAACATCTAAGAGTGATGAAGTAAGTGTTAAAAACGGCAAGATTAATGTGGCACTAAATGATTTAACACCAAATACAACTTATGAAATTGGGGTTATTAGCACAACGCATATTAATTCTCCTAATACAAAAATATCACCAATTCAATATAATGATGTTGCTAAAAAGCAATTAGAAAAAATAAATTTAACAACCAAAGTTGCTAATAATTTTATTACAAATATTAAAATTAATAAAAATCCTGTGTTAGTAAATGGTGTATATGAATGTGCTAAGGATCAAGATGTTAACTTTAGTGTTGATCTACACAAAGAAGGTAATGAACTTGATGGTTATGATATCTATGTTAAATTTGTAGATAAAACAGATCCTAACAAACCAATTATTGAAGTTAAAAGCACTAATGCCATTACTCAAAATCAAAACCAAATATACCAATTTCAATTATTAAAATCACAAATTACACCTAATCATAAATATGAATTAAGTGAAATTTGTGCGATTAGAAATAAGGGTGCAAGTGATGAGTATAAAAAGGATTTAAATAAAGATAATTTATCACTTATTTTAGGATTAGCACCAACTAAGATGGATGTACAAAAACCAACAATTAGTGTTGTAAGTATTGAAAACACTAATAAAGTTAGTGCACATGTTAAATATATAATTAATGATCATGATGGTATTTTAAATGCAACTGATTGTCAAAAAGAATTATTAAATATTAAATATGCTTTATTTAATGAGACACAAAATCCACATTCAATTATTAATGTTCCTATTAAATATGATCAACAAACTAAACAATTTTACTGTGAATTTAATATTAATAATTTAACTTTAAATCAAAATTATGGAATTTTTGAAATTAGTTTTGCTAATAAACCAACTCATGCAGCATTCGCTAAAATCAATGATACTAATAAACCATTAGCACTTTTAAATACTAATAATCAAGATGAAAATCAAAAAATTAATTTAAGTTGTGAAGTTAATAAAATTGAAATTAAAGAGCAAAATATTAACTATGATCAAAATACAAAGATTAGTTGACCAATTCAATTAAGTTCTAATTTATTAAATAATAAATATGTTCGTATCAAATATAGTGTAAGTGGTCATAAGTTCAAACAAACAGATCAATTTACTAATGCTTTTAAAATTGTTAATAATAAAGTTAATGTAGAAATTAATCATGATAAGTTAATTGCTAATAAAACTTATGAAATTGAAGGAATTTATTTCTCAGATCAAAGTAATGATTTTGCATGCACAAATGCAAATCAAATAAAAATTAATTCATCAATTGTTAACAAAAAAGTAGTTGTAAATCCATCAACAACAGCAATTAACAATCATCAAATATCAAATATTACTTCAACATCAGCTACTGTTAATTGTTCTGTAAATACAAATGATGGTAATATTTTTGAACCAAGTTCACAAATTATTGGTTATTTTGCTAAGAGTGATAATTTAACTAAAACATTTGCAGTTAATGCAGTTATTACAAAAACTAACAACCAAACAAGTATTAATTTCACATTAAATAATTTAGAACCAAATACAAAATATACATTAGTAAATGTTCAATTTAAGCAACAACCAAATAGTGCTTATTTAAATATTAACAACGATCGTGATAATAAATTCTATAGTCATAGTGAAACAAATAAAATTGATTTTACAACATCTAGTCCTATTCTTGAAATTAACACTATTAAAGCTACAAAGAATGTATATGGATCAAACAAAGAAGAAATTAATATCAATGCTAACTTCAACAAGATCGATTCTTATTTAAATGCTAAAAAGTTAAAATTAATTTATCAAACACAAAATAATGGTGAAGTTTTTGAAACTAAAGCAGTTTCAATTAATTCAAGCAATCATAACTATACATTTAGTTTCGATAAAAATGCATCAAATAAAATTATTGGAAACCGCGAATATACTTTAGCTAAGATTTTATATTTAAACGAACATAATCAATGATGCGAATTAAATAAAAATAATGTTAATGATCAATTTAGTATTGAACCTACACCAATTAGTATTGCAAACATCGTTGAAGATGACTCTAAACGATCAAAAGATGTTATTAACTTTAGAATTTATTTTAAAGATTTAAATGAAGATAAGGTCTTTAATGAAAATGATGAAGTTAATGTTAAATTAGTTTATCCAAATACAAATAATGAACGAGCATCTCATAATTGACAAATTCATTTTGATCAACAAAAAAATAAGTGATATACTGATATTTCATTAGGTGTTGGTACTTTATCTAATCAAGAATTTGAAGTTGCATCTGTTTCAATCAAACAAAAACCAAATAAAGCTAAATTTAATATTCATAAAACAAATAGTGGTTATGATAATTATATTTACGATAAAAATGTTAATAATAAAAATTATGCTGTTGGTAATGTATTTAGTGTTAATAAGATTGATATTACTCATCCTTCAACTGAAACTAACAACAACGTTACAGTTCGTGTTAAAATGAAAAATAACATGAAGAGTGCATTTAAAGGTAAATATTTAGCTTTAAGATACAAACGAAAAGACAATAATGAGTTTATTTGGGCTTCTACAAAAATTAAAATTGATGAGAATATTCATGATGACTTAGAGTTTGACTTTACAAACTTAACTAAAAATCGTATATATGATTTTGATGGTGCTTACTGTGTTGATGATCAAAATAAACCAATCTTTAATACAAACACTATAGCAAATTTAAATAAACCTCAAATTAAAGTTTTAACAAATACAGTTAATAATGTAAGTTATGTTGATGCAAATGATAAGATCAGTAATCTTGGTGCTAAAACAGCTAAATTAAAATTAATGTTTAAGGATCCTGATCATATTTTTAAAATTGGTGATCAGCTAAATCTTGTTTTTAATACACAATCAAACCCAACAAGTGTAAAACAAAAAAATGTGCTTGCTAGTGTTAAAGAAGTTAAAAATGATCAAGTGATTTTAAATGATGTAGATTTAATACAATTAAATGAAAATACTGATTATGAATTAAAAGAAATTAATATAAGTTCAGAAGCTTGAAAACAAAAAGAAAATTTTGTTGCTCAAAAACCACATTTTACAATTAATAATGTACACTTTAAAACATTAAAACACTTATTTATTAATAAAATTGAAATTAGTAAAAAAGCTCAAGAAAATAGTTATACACTAAAATTAAGTTTAGATGGCGATTCTTCACAATTTAAAGAAAAAGGTTTTTTACGATTATTATTAGTAAATAACAAAAACGAAGAGTTATTTTATACAAAATTATATAGTATATTAGAAAACCAAAATGCTAGTGTTAAAGATTTGATTTTTGATGTTGATAATTTAACATGAGGTATGCAATATACTATTAAATGAGTAGGTGTATCAAATACTAATACTAATGACAATACAGAGTTTAAAAAACATAAATTAGAAAAAGGTTATTTAACTAAAAAACAAGATAATTTAGATAACTTTACAGTTCGTGCAAGTAAACCTTTAAAAATTAAGCAAGTAAATGTTAGTGAAATCAAAGCACATCATGCAAAACTAAATCTAAAACTTGAAGACCAAGATAGTGTTTTAAAAAATCTAAATTATGAGCTTGAATTACGTTTTGGACCAAAAAATAATCAATCATCTAATTCATGAATTACTAAAAAACTAAAAACTAAAATAGTAAATAATGAAATTGTTTTAGATGAAATTGTTTTTGATAACTTAACTGAAGATATGCAATATGAACTAAAAGATGCTAAATTAATATTTACTAAAGAAGAATTAGAGAAATTTAATAAAGTAACAGCAGTTAATAATTTAAATGTTGATTTTGATCAAATAGTGTTTAAAACAATGAAAAGTGCTTATGTTGAAACTGCAACGATTAATTTTGTAAATAATACTCCAAACGCTACAATTGATCTTAAACTAAATGGGGATTTAAGTGTATTTAGTAAAAGTCAATATATTCGTTTTGAGTGAAAATTAAATAATAGTGATCCAAATACTAAACCACTTTATTACACTATTCCAATATCTTCATTAGATCTTAATAATTTAAATTGAAAAAAAGATTTTGGTAATGATTTATTATGAAATTCATCTTATACATTACGTATTGGGTATGGGGATGATAATAAAGCTATTGATGATAGTAAATGAACATGATTAGCATTAGAAAAAACTGCTAAAGGAAATATTAAAACACCAAATGCTCAACGTATTAGTATTAATCAAATGCAAACTCCAACTAATTATTCACTATTAACACAAGAAGTTAATGAAAATGGAAATAAAGTTAAAAAAGCATTAGGGGCTTTAGACTTATGTTTTGAGTTGAATGATCCAAGTAATATATTAACTAACCAAGATCAATTTAGTATTAAATACGCAATGTTAAATAATCTAAAACAAAGCGTTTCAGCTAGAGCACATGTTGAAATTAAAGAAAATAAAAAAATAGTTAAATTTCATATTAGTGGAATTGATCTAAATCAAGATTATAAAGTTTGTGAACTAATGTTGTTAACAAAACCAGCTAGAATGGGTGAAGACATCAATAATAATGATAAAAACAACTATTCATTTATTTATCAAAATTCAACAAATGATGATAATCAATATAAATTTAAAATTCTATTAGAAAATAATGATTTGTCAACTAAGGAACGTCCATCAAAAACAGGTGATGTTGTTAATAATAAAGGTAAGGTTGATATTACAATTACACAAGCTCCAAAATTATTAGCTAATAAATGAATTAGTGCAGCATATGTTGATAATAATGGGGAAACAAAATGAACTAAACCCCGTTTAATAACAACTAATGATAATAATCAAATTCTTTATCAAGCTGAGATTGATAATTTAACTACAAATCGTTATTATAATTTAAATGGTTTATATTTTGGAAATCAACAAAGTGATTTTGAACAAGGTAATGCTACATATTTACTAAGTTTATACCCAGCAAATTTATTAGTGCCAACCGATGGTGTACGAATTCAAAATATTAAAACACCAGCTACAACTGATGCTGCAACAGTTTGATTTCAATTAGAATCAAAAGATCAAGTATTTGATAAACAAGTATTACATATTCAAATTACACCATCTAATCAAAATATTCCAGTATTTGAACGTACATGCCCATTAATTGTAAATTCTAATGGTGCAAATGCACTTTTATCTTTAAATAATTTAGAGCCTAATATTGAATATAAAATTACTAAAATGTGATTTGAGCAAAAACCAACTAAGGCCTATGCTAATTTAAATTCAAAAGCTAATAATAATGTAATTTATGAAAATACTAATGGTAACACACAACCTAATATTTCATTCAAAACTAAAACTGTTGAACCAAAAATTATTAGTTTAGTTAAAAAAGATCAAACTAATGATGGTATAAGTTTTGATTTAAAATTACAGCATGATGGAACTTATATTGGTAAACCATTCAGATTAGTTTATGAATCTTCAAAAAGAACAAGTGATAAGTGAGATGAAAAGAATAATAATTGAAAAATTAATGATAAACATAATTATTGAAAATCTAATGGTAGACTAATATATTCTGAACCAATAAATTTTAAAGCAGGTCAAAAAGATTATTTAGTTCAAATCATTAAAGATCATAATCAAGATTTTAAGGGTAATCGTGAATATAAAATATTAGGAATTGAATGAGCAGATCCTAGTTTTTCTCAAGATAAACACCTTAAAAAACTAATATCTAAAGATACTGATAGTGAACCATTCAAAAATGTAAATAATAATGCACTATCATTTAGCACTAACGCAACAACAATTAAATGATATGTTGCAACCCCTAAGATTGTTTATAATAAAAATCATGAAAAAATGACATTTCAAATTCGATATGACGATCCAGATGACAGTTTATTTATGGGGCAAAGAATAGGTATAGAAAAAATTTTAATGCCAAATAAAAGAAAACAAATACCTTTGAACCCTCCATTAGTTGGTATGGTTGATAACAAGAAAAAAATCATTGAATTTAATATTTATAATAATAATGATTATTTTAAACCAGGTAATTTATATCAACTTATTAGCATTGATTTAGTTTATGAGCCTGAGGCACTATCCCATAAGGATTTAAATAAATTAATGTATGAAAATCCACAAACAAAAATGTATAAGAATAAAGTAACTTTTGAATTAGACAATAGTCAATACTCAAGTATTAAAATTGAAGAAAATCAAAATCCTTATGAAGTGAAAAGTGTTAAAAATAAATTAGATAATAAAAATCTAACACTAAAATCAACTGTGACATTTAATAATAAAGATGAACATCTTTATAATAAATACATGTTTGCTTTATTTACTAACACTAAAACAAATGCGGAAGTTTGATCTAAACCAATTCAATTAAATGTTAATAATTATTCAAAATTAGAATTTGATTTACCTAATAATGGGGCTTTAGAAGAAAATAGTGAATATCAATTTTTAGGTGTTTATTATAATGAAAAGCAAACTCATCCAAATAAAAATGAGATTGAAAAGCAAATTTATATGATTGATAATCTCAAAATAATTAATATGATTGATAATGACATAACAAAAACTATTAAAACAGGTATTCATATTGATGTTAATGAAGTGCAAAATCTTGCGCAATTTAAAGATGGAATTTCAAAACAATTTAAATTAGTTGGAAAAAATAATAGTACAGTTTTAAACCAAATTTTAAATGGTGATTTTTCTATAAATATTGAATACAAACCCAAAGATCAACCTGATAATGAAGCTGGTTTTAATACTGGAGCATGTAAATTATTTAAGAAAAATAATAATGATCCATTTTGATATTTCAATGCAGATTTTAACAATTTAAATTTTAATCAAGATTATTATATTAAAAGTATTTCATTTGTTAATAAAGGTATTAATAGAATTATTGGATCAATAAATAATGATGATAATCAAATTATTTACACAACTAAAAATTATAATTCATCAAAATACCACATTAAAACCGTGGGGGCTCAAATTGAATTTGATCAAACTACAGTTGTTAAAAACGATATTGTCTTTACAAAAGGTGATTCTGGTGGTTACCCAGCATCAGTGGTTAATTTTAAATTAAAAGGTAAAGAAGCAAATACTTTTGTTGAAGGACAAACTTATAATGTAGTTTTATCAACATGAGATGATCCATTTAATACACGTGATTATGAAAATAAGATTGATAATAATCTAAACTATGATATTAAAAAAGATTACGTGATTGTTTCAATTGTTGCACATAATAATTGTTTAGAATTTAAAAATATTCAATTAATTCCAAACCAAAATTATAATATAGTTAAAGTCTTACACTATCAAGCATCAAATACAATTTCAGCTAAAGATATGGGCTATAGTTTAAAAAATGCATTTAGTACCAAATCAGTTGATTGAAAAGTATGAAAATTTGGTCATGGAAGAAATAACTTTACTTGAAGATATCAAGTTGCTTTATCCCTTAAAGGACCATTTACAGGTTTTGGTGGTTATCGTGAAACAATCTTTGATTTAGGATTAGCTAAATCACTTGGTGTTTATGCTCGAATTTATGAACATAATACAAATAAATTAGCTTTAAAAGGTCAAGATATTGATGACTTTGTAGCTGGTGATGATACTTCATTACTAACAGATTTTGAAAGGGCTTCACGAGCAACAAGTGCTAACGTGTTATCAACAAGTTGTAAATTAGCAAATTACCTTCGAAGAAATTCAGATAGTTTAAAAAATACAATTGATATTGGTAAAGTATGATATGAACCACGAATTGATCCAAACCTTCCAAATAGTTCAAACGCTACATATTATTCAGGAGAACCAAAAACATCAATCTTTAAAATTGATGATCAACACAAACACTACACTGATAGTTTTGGTACAACGAATAATGACGCTATGGATACAAATAACGAGAACCAATTTTAATTACATTTAAATACCAATTGATTAACAATGAAAAAGCTTTTTAGTAAACAAACATTACTAAAAAGCTTTTTTGTATTTATTATTGATTTTTATGAAATAAAGAAGCATTGATTAAATTGTCTAATAAAATTTTTTCATCATTATATTGTTTTATTAATTTTTCATTATTTATGATTTGTTCGTTATTATTCATATTTAAATTGATGAGTTTTAAACGTTTAATTTGATTATTTAATCATTCATATATAAAATTATTTTTAGCTAGTTCAAATGCTACTATATTATCAAACTTAGGGTTATATTTAATAATCTGGACCATTTTTGTAAGCTGGTTAATAACATTAGTATATTTACTGTAGTTTTTATTAATAAATTCAATAAAAGAATCAGTGTTTTTTAAAATATTATTAATCTTAAAATGATACAAATAAAAGTCTTCTATAATATTAATCACTAAACTTTGCTCTTTAGTTAACCGGTTACGAACTTGCGCATCAAGACGGTTGAAGAAAACCCGATTCATTAACATAATTACTACTAAGCGGTTAAAATGTTTATCAATTTTTGTTAGGATAACTTTTGGGTTTGAAGTGGTAAGTTTATTAGTTACTTGTGTTTGTTTTTGATATGATTGAATGTTTTTTTGTTTTCAATAAAATTGCATTGTTTGTTAATTAATAATTCTTCAATAACTTTTTTTAATAAATTTTCTTCAATTGAAAATGTTTGCTTCATGAAATCAACATATTTGTCTATATAAAAAATATCACCATATTTTTTAATGATTGTAAAACATTCTTGTTTATAACTGTGTTTTAGTGAGGGGTGGATTTGTTTGTATTACTAATTTCTAATAATAAAAATTCACTAATATGAAGTTGTTGGTCTAATAGCTTACTTGTTGCACTATAACCATGCTTATTTGCATATTCATCCATATCTTTACAATCATTATCTTTATGATCAACAATAAAAATGTTGAATGGAGAATTAATTAGTTTCATAATTTGTTTTTTAGTAGCTAAAAAACCTGCTTGATCGTTATCAAAACATAAAATTAAATCTTTAATTCCATAGCTTTTAATTAATTCTAAATGTTTATTAGTTAATTCAACGCCCATTGTTGCTACGACGTTTGGTTTGTTAGATTTATGAATTGTAATGACATCCATAAAACCTTCAACTATAAATAACTGATGATTATTTTCAATGGTGATAACATTATGAAAATTATAAAGAATTTCATCTTTTTTAAATACAGAAGTGGTTTTAGTATTTAAATATTTTGGTGTTTTCTCACTTGCAATTATACGTCCGCTAAAACCAACAACATTATTGAGATGATCATAAATACTAAAAATAATACGATCATTAAAAAAATCATGGTAATTACCATTCTTATCAATTACTAAAAAGGAATTTTCTATTAATTTATTTAATTCAAACTCATCATTTTCTTGTATTAAATTATTATAATTAGATTTTATTAAATTCAATAATTCATCATTATTTGGAGCATAACCAATTTTAAAATATGCTAAATCACTTTTATTTAAATTTCGTTTAGCTAAATAATCAATAACATGAATATTATTTTTATTATTTAAAAAATTAATAAATCATTTTTGAATTTGTTTGTTTAAATCAAAAACTTTATTTTTTTTAATTTCTTGTGGAGAAATTTTTTGTAAATGATTCAATAAGTTTAAATCTAAATTCATTAATTGAAGAATCTCTTGTGCTGCTAAAGCATAGGAGATTTTTTTATATTCAGCAACAAATTTAATTACATCGCCAGCATGATTACAAGCAAAACATTTAAAGATTTGTTTTTTATCATTGATTGATAATGATTCATTTGTATCATTGTGAAATGGACAAATAGCTCAATAATTATTACCCTTTTTAATTACTTTAATGTAATTTTGAATAACATCAGAAATATTTACAGCATTACGAATTGTTAAAAAAACATTGTTAGTTATTTTTGACATTGCTTTTGAAAATCTTCATGAGCTTTTTGGCTTAAATATAAAGATAATTCTGATAATTTAATTCTTTTTTGAGCCATTGTGTTTCGTTCACGAATAGTAAAAGTAGGATCATGTTCATCACCAAATGAATCATAATCAATTGTTATACAATAAATTGTTCCTATTGCATCTTGACGACGATAACGTTTTCCAATACTTCCGCTATTATCAAAAGTTACTGAAATATTTAAATCCAAAATTTTATTATAAACTACTTCTGCTTTTTCTTTTAATTTATTAACTAATGGCATTACAGCAATTTTATAAGGGGCTAGATCATATTTTAAATTCATTAAAATTCGGTCTTCATCATTTGCTAGTTTTTCAATAAATGTGGCCTCAGTTAAAATAGCATATAATAGCTTTTATTGGCTTATTTATTTTAGGTTTTATTGTTCCAAACCATAGTTTTAGTTTTGGTTCTGTATATGAGTTAATTATGAAAAGTGATTTAAAAGACTTTAATTCTCACGAGTTCAAAACTATTTTAGATTATAAGATTAATGATGGAGTAGTATCAATGCAATTTGATGCTAAAAAACCAAATGTTTTAAGCGAAATAGATTTGATCAGTTTAAATCACCGGTTTAGTGATGCAATTGTTTATAGAAGTAGTCAATATCATTTAATTAATAATATTACAAATTCAATTGCTGCGTATTTTATTATCTTTGATATTATTTTAATTTGATCAAGCATTTGACTAAAACCCCAATCAATAATCCCCATAATAATTAATCTTATTTGTACATCATTAATTAGTTTTGGTATTGCTGGATTATTACGTTTATTTAATAATCAAATATCAATTATTGCAATTAACACGAGTTTTGTTTTAATGACTAGTTTTAGTTTACATATTTGTTTAAATTTAAAACGAACTTTGGATTTAATGAAGCATGTAACAAAAAAACAATTACAATTTCAAATTCAAGATTCTTTAATTAAATACTTTAATACTTATAATATAATATACATTATGATATTATTTGCATTATTGTGATTAATGATTTTTACACCATTTGTTTTAATTAGTTTTAATGCAATTATTTTATTTAGTTTAATATCTACCCATTATTTATCAATCATAATTATTCATTGTTTATGAATGAAAATGGTTTATATTAGTAAAAGTTTATTAGCTAAGGATGATAATGCAGATAATGTTTATGATAAATTTGATGAACAAGAAATTATGAATATAAATAAATTTTAAAAGAAAGATTTATAACGATTATGATCAATATTGATTACATTAAATCAAAAATCAGGGATGTACCAGACTTCCCTAAAAAAGGAATCGTTTTTAAAGATATTACTCCTTTGTTTTTAGAACCAAAAATTATTGAAAAGATTGTTGATGATTTTGCTGACTTTGCTAAATCATTAAATATAGATGCTATAATAGGTGCGGAGTCGCGTGGTTTTTTATTTGCAGCACCATTATCAATCAAATTAAATAAGCCATTTATTTTGGTACGTAAACCAAATAAGTTACCAAATGATGTTTATAGTGCTGAGTACACATTAGAATATGGTAGTTCTCGTGTGGAGATGCACAAAGATGCACTAAAACCAAACCAACGCGTTTTAATTGTCGATGATTTATTAGCAACAGGAGGGACTGTTGCTGCGATTGAAAATCTTGTTCATCAAGCTAAAGGAATTGTAGCAGGGAGTGTTTATTTGATTCGTTTAGGATTTCTAAAAGGTGAAGAAAAACTAAGTGGAAAAGTTCATGCTTTAATTAATTATTAATTTTTATAAAAATTAAATTCCTACTTTAAGAACCTACCAATGTTCTTAAAGTATTTTTTTTATATTATAATACTATAGGAAATTTACACAATATAATGTTCCAAAAATTATTTTTTAATTTAACTAAAAATAGCATTAATTTTTATTTAAATTTAACTTAATTACAACCGGTATAAAATATAAATATTTATTTGTTTAGTGGATTGAATAAACTATGAGATTAAAAAATAAAAATAAATACTGAAACTTACTTATTGCTTCATTAATATCAATACCTATTATCAGCACCATTTCTGCATGTAGTTTTAGTGAAACCAGATATAAATTAAAAGTTTTAGATTATTTTTTAAAAACAGAAAATGACGATTATTATATTGCTTATGAATTTAATAAATTAACAAATGAAGATATGCAAAAAATGCCAAAAGTTATTTTTTCAACAAGTATTATTAATAGTTCAAACCAAAAAATTGCTTTTTATGTTGATATAAAACCAATTATTATAAATAATCGTATTTATATTCGCTTACCCCAACGTCCTAAACCTAATGAAAAAATTATTATAAATTCAAGTCAAGAATTTGTTGGCGTTCAAGTGATTCAAACTAATAAAATGTTAACTGAATCTATTGATTTTAATTTTAATAAAAAAGATGATTTAATCAAAGTTGTTGACCAGAGTGCCCGATTTACTAACATTAAAAAAACAGAAGTTGAATTCGAAATTAAGCTTTTAAATTTAAATCTTAATGATATTAAAGATAAAAATATTGAAATTGAATTAACAAATAAAAAAACAAATAAAACCTTTAAATTGCATTTTCTAAAATATCAATTTAATCACTTAACACATCAAAATAAAAAACCAGTATTAACTATTACTGCTAATTTAAATGCTGATGCAAATAACCAATTAGATGATGGTGAATATTTTATTTCTAAATTAGTTTTAGACCAAAAAAAACTTGAAATTAACCAAAATGTTTATAAACCAAGTGGGTTACAGTTAGATGGAAGTATTAATAATCAAAGACCAACTTATTTATTAATTCCATCTGTTTTTTCAAAATGAACAAAAATAAATGTTTTAGATACTAAAGTGATTAAAAATGATGGAATTCCACAACAATTACAACTTTCATATGATCATTTTATTAACCCATATAATTTTAAAGATAATATGTTAAGTGCAGATATTGAACTTATATCAACTAAAAATAATAAAACTATTATTTTAAAATCATTAAAGTTTAATCACGATAAAAACAATATTGTTTTTGATTTAGCCAATAATTTAGAATTACAAACTCTTATTTTAAAAACTCCTTTTTTTAAAATTAAATCATTAACAATAATGAATGATAAGCAAACTTTGCCATTAAGTATTAGAGAAAAACAGCTTGATTTAACTAATAAACATCTTTCTAAAATCATTAAATTTACATTTAATGATACTGATCCACAAAATATGCTTATGAAATTTCAATTAGATAGTGATTCGCCAATAGTGCAAAATACTAAAAAAGTTTTATTAACAATTAAAAAAATAAATACAGATCAGCAAGAAGATATAAAGACTTTTAGTTTTGATATTTTAGAAAACAAAATAACAACAGGTTCTTTTTATGATGTAAAAAATAAATATTTTCTATTAAATCTAAATAAAACTTTGAATGCTAAATCAATAGGTCAAATTTTTGAAAATGATTCTAATTATATAATTACTAAATTGATTGCGGTTAATAATGAAGCATCAATCAATGAAATACCAATTAAAATTGATGATTTACAAAATAAACAATTTACATTAAAATTTGCTGAATACCAATCAAATGTAATTAAATTTAATGCTAAAAATGATCCTGAATTACATCTTAATATCAAACATTTTAAACAACTTAATCTTACAAAAATTAATAAAATTAAATTGACTTTAAAAGACGGTAAGCAAATTATTTTTAATCGTTTAAATAATGAATTTAGTTTCCAACAAGCAGGATTTAAATTAAAAATTAACCAAAACACATTTCCAAATTATTTAAAACAACATCAATATGTAATTAAAAGCATTAGTTTAATAAATGATGATCAATCTGTGATTGAGTTATTATCAAAACACAATCATGAAGCTATTTTTGAGATTCCTCTTATAGCATCCCTTGATACTTGAGAATATGACAAAATCCATAATATATTAAAAATTAAAATGAAATTAGATACTTTAAGTTTACATCAAAGCTTAAATCCATCAGATTATGCTTTAAATTTTTATAATCTTGATACTAATATTATTAACCGAAAATTTACACTTAGTCCCCAAACTGTTTTATCTTCAAAAGTTAATAATTCAAATGTAATTGAATTAATTTATGATTTAGATAAAGATCAAAATATTTATGGAGGTTTAAATCCTGATAGCATTTATCAAATTAGTTCGTTAATGATAAATGCTAAACCAGTGATTATTAATACTTCTTTAACAATGATTCAAATTAGCACTCCAGATCCTAAGATAGAAAAAATTATTGCTAGTTATGATTCAGTAACCAAAAAAACAAAAATATCATTGCAGTTTTCTAATAATTGATGATATAACAAGAATGCGGATCATAAACTGTTTGCCATTATTTCGTCTTTAAAGCCTAAAAATAATAAAAATGCTGATTGAACATTTTCATTATCTAGAGTGTTTAACAATCCTGAAGCAATTAATTCAAACAAGGACACAGATTTTGTTTTAGATAAAGCAACTAAAACTTTAACATATGTAATAAATCGTCCATATATTTACTATGAAGATCAAAATGATCATGAGTCACTTGATTGGTATTATGATGATTTAGTACTTAATAAAGTAACAATTATTTATAATGATTTAACTACAGATGTTATTAATTCTTCTTCTAAAGATGATCAAAATTTAACTATTAAACTACCAAACAAAATTAACTCTTAACGATATTTTTTTTTTTTTTTTAAAACTTAATTTTTATAAATAAATGAATTCTATATGATTCATTTGCTTTGCCTTGTCTAAAAGATTAAAAAAGGATTAAATTATTGTTTAAAATTTAATGACTATGAACAAAATTAAGGAAATTTATGAAGAATAATAAAAGCCGGAAATGAGTAATTACTATTTCATTAACATTGTTAATCGTTTTAATAACAAGTGCAGTTATAGGCGTTGTTTTTTATTTAAAAAATAAAAAAAAGAATGATACAAGTGTAAATAATGATAGTTATATAATTCAAAATAATAATAATAATAATTCTTTAAAAGAACAACCAAACTCAACAAGATCATTTTTAAACCAAAAAACAATTTGTGTAGGTCATTGAAATGTTTTAAATCAAGGTGGAATAAATCAGTTAAAAAATGAAGCTTTAGCAAAGGTGATTCTAAAAAGTAATGTTGATGTAATTGCTTTAACAGAAATTAATAGTGCAAAAAATAATGAACACGATGATTTACCAATGCGTGCCATCTTAAAAGAATTAAATTTACACAAAAATCAATTTGATCAAACAGCTAATTGAAATTATGTGCTATCAAAAAACTTATTTTCAAAAGGCAATGAATCACAAACTGAACGAATTGGCTTCTTTTATAAGGCTAATATAATAAAACCAGTTCAAGAATATATTTACAAAAACAATGATAATAAAGATATTTTGTTTGAACAATATTTTAAGAACTCGAATGATAATACTAAAATTACTTATTCACGTCCGCCTTATGCCTATGAATTTCAAACTTTAGATAACAAATTTAATTTTACAATTGTCGCTAGTCATTTAGATTCACCAGGAGCAAACGAACATAAAACTAGCAAACATGATCATACTTATGGTAATAAAAATTTAAAAATTAATATTAAACAAGGCTCAAAGGAATTAAATGAGGCATATCAATTAGGAAATGTGATGGATTATATTGATAGATTAGATGGAAATAATGATGATTTAATTTTTGTTGGTGATACTAATATTAAAACAAAAAACGAATTAGGAGCCTTTGCTTCACTTTATAAACGTAATTATTTATCCAATTTTAAAGATGATAATGAAAATAACAAAACTACATTAGCAAAAACTTATTTAAAATACGCACAACACTATGACAAAATTTTTACTTCACCATCAATTAAAGTTTTAAATACTTATAAGTATGATTTATGATCAGTTTCTTTGACAAATACATTATTAGATAAAAACTGAAAATTAGCTTTTTTAAAAACCTATTTTGGTTCTTTAAGTAATCAACAAATGCAAAATATTGTTGATAATTGGGATGAAATAACAAAATCAAATGATGTATACATTAAAAAAGCTACTTCTATTATCTCAGATCATACTTTAGTTGCTGTTAATATTAAAATCGATGAAAATGATATTATTGATGAAAATTAATAAAGAGATTTAAATACATAAATTTATAAAAAAAGAGCACAAAAGTTATTATACTTAACGTTCAAGTACCTTTTTAAATTTATCGTAGATTAACAATAAAGTTTTAAAAATAGATTATTTATTGTATGATATAAAAGCTCAATTTGCTTTTTAATAGATAATTTCAAAAAAGGATTTATAAAAGATGATAACTAAAAAACATTTAACTAAAATAATTACAATTTTAACTTGTAGTACTTTAATTATTGGTTTATCTTGCTTAATTGGTGCATGTACTAAATCAAAAAGTAAAGTTGAAGATAAACAAGTACTTTTTAAAATAAAAAAATTTAAAACAACTACTAATAGTATTGAGTTATTTTTAGAAGGTAGTGCAGTTTTAGCATCACATTCATACAGTGTTGTTTTAAAAGAAAAAGCATCTGGTGATTTAAAAACAATTAATAATTTAAAACTAGTTAAAGATAATGATCTTAATAAATTAATTATTAATGAATTAAAACCAAATATGGGTTATGAATTAGTAGATTTATTAATTAATAATCAAAAACAGCTGATAACTAAATTAGATTTTATAACAAGTACATTAGCACAAGAAAATGTGGATCAATTTAGTATAAAAAAAATTGATTGAAAAAATATTACTAACAATAGTGCTGATTTAAATTTAGAATTTACAAAATATTTTTTAGCGAACGAAAACGAAAATATTTTTGAGATTAGTTTATTAAATTTACAAACCCAACAAATTACAAAATTTAAGTTTAATTATCAACCAAATTCGCCATCAATAACATTTAATTTTACTCAATTAGAAAACAACGCTAAATACCAAATTCATAGGATTGTTTTAAATAATAAAGAGTTAGTTTTTAGTAACCAAAATTTAGTATTATCTAATACTAATAAGCAAAACTCAAACCCGATTATTAAAGATTTAAACATCACCAAAATTGAAAAAGAAATTTATGATACTAGTGCAAAATTGATTTTTTATTTTAAAGATAATAAGTTAGGTGATTTAAATAATCAAAAATTTATTTTAAAATTAGTTTCAGCACGCCAACCATCAAATGTCCTAAGTTTTGAAAATTATGTCTACAACAACTCTAAAAAGACCTTATCATTTAATTTAACGGGTTTACAAATTAATACAAAATACTCACTAAATTCATTAACTCTTAATGGACAGCCAATATCATTAGCTAATTTAGATTTAAATATTTTAACCTCTACAAAATTAACTACTGTTCAAAGATTAGAGAACTTAGAACATGAAAGCAGTGATTTTTGATTTAATGATGAAAATTTGGATTTTAAGATTAAATTATATTTTGAAAATAACGTTAATTATTTAAAAAATAAATATTTAAAATTAGTATACATGGATAATGCAAATAACATCATTGTATCAAAACCTGTTTTATTTGATCCCACAAAAAAAGAGTACGAATTTAGTTTCGATAAAGTTTTATTAAACCGAAAATACACTTTTTCTAAACTAGTTTTTGATGATCTACAAGATTTTAGTGAAAAACAAGCTTTAGAAGTAAATACTCAAGGATTAAATAGTAGTTTTAATACACCTCAAGCAAAAATTAAAATCAAAAAGATTTCTTATAGTTCAACCGATAAATCCGCTAAATTAGAGTTTCATTTAGAAGATGATTTTGATTTAGTTGATGGTGATAAAGTTAGTGTTAAATATAGACTAAAACCATCATCTAATAGTATTGATACTACTAATAATACTGTTGAGGGTTTGGTTAATAACCACATATTGAATGTAACAATTAATGATTTAGAATCAAATAAATCATATGAAGTTATTGACTTTGTTATTAATGATTATAAAAATAAACAATTATTAAACAAACCTGAATTTTTAAAAAATAATACAAATCATCATAACCATCCTTTTAATATCCCGCTTGATTTTGATACTAAAAATAGTGATTACAAAACTAAATTTAATGTAAATGAAATTAGTAAATCTTATAATAAAGAAACTAAATTAACAACAATTAAATTAAAATTTGATAATATTCCCACAAATCCTACATCATCTAATAATTTTACATTTACAATTAAAAAACAAACAGGATATAAGACTAATCCGATAAGCCCAAAAACTTTAGAATATGATGTAAATAAGAAAACTTTAATAGCAAAATTTGAAAATATTGAGGACCAAATTGTTTATGATTTTGTTGATGTTAAAGTAAATAATCAAAATATTGAATTTAACAAATCATTAGATAAGTATTTTTATATTATTCATAGTGCTGACTATCATGAATAATTTTTATTTTGTCTTATTAATTAAATTTAGCATTTCATAAGCAATTTCGTGCTCTTCATTCACTAAACATAAATATATAGGAATTTGTGATTTAGATGTTGAAATTTTATTTAACGTGTTTGTTAGTATTAAATGATCGTTAATTTCAAGGTTTATTAGATGAATTTTACTAATAATTTTTTCTAAAACAAGATGTTCAAATTCACTAATTCCTCCCGAAAATACAATTGCATCAATCTTTTGTAAATGGTTTAAATATTTAATAAAATAATCAACAATGCTATCAGTGTACATCTCAAGGGCAAGTTGGTTATTTTTTTTGTGCAAATTATTAACAACTTCATTAATACTATGATGTTTTGTTAATCCATAAATACCTGATTGCTGATTTAAAAATAATATCAATTGCTTCAATGATTGGTTTTTTACTTTTTTTAAAGTAAGTAAAACACTAGGGTCTATATCACCACTTCTTGTATTCATAATAATTCCTGAAAGAGGAGAGTAAGACATTGAGGTATCAAATGATTTTCCATTTTTAATTGCACAAACTGATGATCCAGAACCTAAGTGTAAAATAATTAAATTAACATCTTGTTTTCCTAAATAATTTTGCATTATTTTATTACTATAACTAAAAGAAATTCCATGAAAACCATATTTACGGATTTTATGTTTTATTGCTATTGTTTGATCAATAGCAATAGTGTATTTATTTTTATTAATACTACGATGAAACCAATTATCAAAAATAATAATAATTTTTGCAGAGGTGTTTAAATGCTTAATGTCATTGATTAACATGATAGTATTTTGGTTGTGAATAGGACATAAATCTGTGTGTTGGTTAAGATCATTATAAATTTCATTATTTAAAAAAGCACTTGCTCCATAAAAATTTTTAACATAAACAGCTCGAATTCCAAAATAAGTGATATCTTCTAATTTTTTAATAATTTTTTTGTTAATTAAAAATTTAATGATTAAATCAACGTGATTGTTGTGATCATCATCAAGTAAATAAACATATTCATTTTTATCAAAGATATATTTTAGTTGGTGTGGGCTAACGTCTAAGCGAATTTTGCCACTAAATATTTGTTTTAAATTCATATCAAACAAGCAAAATTTTCAACTACTACTACCAATATTAATTATTAACATCATAATTAACCACCACTTATTAACTAAACTTTAAAACCAAAAATAAAAAATTCTGGTTTTTGATCAGCACTTTATTTATTATTTTATTATATGTGCATATGCTTTTTTAATAATTTAAATTCAATTATTTTTTATTATTTACTTATCTAAACATTGCTTTTAATATCTTAATAAAAGCAGTGTTTTTTTTTTTTTTTTGAATTGATGTTTATGGGTTATAATGATGTCGTATTGTTTTGTGTAAAATTAGTTATTATTAAGGATATAAAATTATGAAATTAATTAAGAAAAAGTTATTATTTTTATTTACAGCTGCTTTAGTTCCTATTGTTGCTACAGCACTTGCATCTTGTAGTAATAAATCAAAGTTAAATGTTAATGTTTTAATGAAAGATATAATTCATACCAAGAGTGACCATTATTATGTTGTTTATGAAGTTAATGAACTAAATACTTCACAAGGTATTTATAAGAATTTAATTTTAAACACCAATCTTTTTAATCCATTGTTAAATAAAAAAGTTGACCGTTTAGAAAATATTCATCCTTTGATTATTAATAACAAAATTTATTTAAGGCTAGCTCGTAAACCAAAAATTAATGATCATTTTATCATTAATTTTTCAAATGATGCATTTCCTGCACAACATTTAATTTTTGATCATACTTTAAATTTTATCGAACAAGATATTAATGAAGATTTAAATTTACAACCATCACTTCCTAATATAACGAAGATTGATCATTTAGAAATTAATGATATTTCGTTTACAAATATTAAACAAAACCAAGTTGATATAAAGATTAAGTTAAAAACAGTTTCTTTTAAAGACGATGCTATTCATAATTTTAGTTTAAAAATTGTCAAAAAAACTAATCACCAAATCATTACTAGTGATGCTGTTTTTAATAAGCAAAAAAATGAAATTGATGCTACTGTTTATAATTTAACATCTGATTGTGAATATTTATTAGATGAACTTAATTTTAATAATCAAAAAGTGCAATTAACTTCAATTCCAAACCACAGTTTTAAAACCCTTGATGATAGTGATAATCTTTTAAAAAATCTAGAAATTACAAAGATTAATGATAATGGTGCTAATTTAACTTTAAACTTTAAAGAGTTAAAAATAAAAGATGATAGTGATGAAGCTTTAAATAACATCCACATTAGTTTAGCATATAATAGAGTTTATAAAAAAGGTCAATTAGAGCTTAATAAGAAGCATTTTTTTATTGATAAATTAAACAAGAGAATTATTGTTTATATTGATGAATTAGAAAGAGGAACTCATTATGATATTAAACAAATTAAGATTAATGATCAAGTTTTAAATTTAAATAATCAAACACATGATTTTACAACAAAAGGCGATTATGCTAAAGTTGAAGCTATCGATTATGAAACAGCTGTTGATAAAATTACAAAAGCAGTTACAATCAAAGTAAAATTATCTGAAGATCTTGCTTTCTACAATCCCAATATTCATAATTTTAAATTTTTAATTAGGAAAGAAAATGATCAAAACCCAATTGAATTCTCAGAAGTTAAATACGATGAACAAGAACGTTCATTAACTGCTGTAATTAATGGTTTAGATGTTGATAAAACTTATGAAATTGATGATATCTTATTAAATGGTAAACCAGTATCTTTCCCTAGTGATGATGACTATGCAGGTGGATATTATGGACCTATTAACAAAACATTTAAAATACGTCCTGATCGATCAAGTATTGAAATTTTTAAAGATAAATCATTCTATAATTCTTACTATAGTGCTTTTAATAGTTGGTTTTGATATTTATCAACTACTAAAGAACATGATAATGAAAGATCAAAAGAAGTGAAAAAAGATTATAAAGAACACCTTTTCATTTCGGATATTACTAAAAATAGTGCGATTATTAATATTAAATGTGAAAAATTACTTTTAAGAAAAGAAAATTCTTTAAAACCCAAAATTAAATTAAGATATCATCCATTAAATAATCCAAATGAATGAGCATATAAGGAGTTTAGTTTTGAAGATAAAAATTGCTTCATGAGTATTGATGAAGATCAAAAAACAATTAAAATTAAATTATTAAATTTAGATAATCATATTAATTATGAATTTGTAAGTTTTATCTTAGAAGATGTTGATGGTAATTACCATAGTGATCCTTTTAATGTAAATGTTTATATAGGAGATTTTTTTGATTCTCATCCATTTCACTTGGATCTTTCATTTCTTAAATTTAAAACAAATGAGTTCAAAAAAGCTGTTTTTTCATTCACAAATACAAAATCAACTTCAACCGATCTAAATGTTGATTTACAAGACAATCAATATGCTGATAGTATTGAGCATAAAATAAAATATACTTTAGAAGATGAAAATCATAATAAATATAAGTTTGTTAAAAACTTATCAAAATCAGAAACTACTCAACTTAATGCAACAAAAAACATTATTTTACATCTTTTTGCTTTAGATAAAAATCAAACATTCAAACTTATTTCTTTTGAAATAGATGATGATAATTATTTAACTAATAATATTACAGTTAAAACACTTAATGAATCATCTCCACATTTATTATTAAATTTAGAATTTAATGATATTAAAAATACAAATAGTACTTTAAAATTAACACTAAACCAAGCAGTTATAAATATGCCAAAAAGAGTTGATGTTATTTTAAAAAATAAAAAAACAAACAAGCTGTTGTATTTATTTAAAACAGATTTTTATTTTGACAAAAAAACACACCAAGTACTAACTAAATTAGATAATTTAGACTTTAATACTGATTATGAAATTAGTGAACTTATTATTGATAAGCAACAGATTAATTTAAAAAATATCAATAACAAGACTTTTAAAACTTTAGATGAGGGATTTGATCAATTTTACTTAGATAAAATTGATCATGAAATTAACCAACAACAAAAAAACATTAAATTCAAGTTGCATTTTAGCGATTTCATCTTTAAAGATAAAAACACTCATAAAATGTCATTAGTGTTAGAAGATGAAAACAACCAACAAGAAAGTATTGATTTAAATGCTCATAACCAATTAAAAATCGACTATGAGCACCAAACAATTGAATTTGAATTAAAAGATTTAAAGCCTGATATCGAATATCGAATTAATTCAATTCAATTGAATGATAAAAATTTAGATTTAACTTGAGTAGATAACCAACGCTATTTTAATTTTCCTGGTATCTTAAATCCTAATTTAAAATGAAAAGTAGATAATATTAAATATGAAGTTAATGGATCTGATCCAAAAATTAATATTACTTTTGATCAAGATATATTTTTAAGTAATTTATCCCAAGATAAAGAATGTAATATTGAATTAAATTATGTATATAACAATAGTGATGGGGATACTTTAGAGTCAAAAATAGTTGCAAAAATTAATAAAAATAATAATAAAAGTGTTGAAATTACACTAACTAATGAAAATTGTTATTGATTAAATGATTTAAAAGATATATGCTCAAATCTTGATTCAAATCAGATCTCTACACAATTTTTAAAGAGTATTAAAATTAATGGTCATAAAATTCCTAAAGTAAACTAAGATATGAGAGTATATTTTACACAAAGATTTTACACAAACTAGTTTTTTATAAAGATTTAAGTTTTTTATTTTACTAAGATTTATATACGTTTTAGTGGGTTTTATAAGCACAAAGGCCAATCAACGGTCTTTTTTTTTTTTTTTGCTATCATTTTATGAGCATTTTTAGTTGCAGTTATTAATGCTATAAAATAGTATTTTTTATAGTACATAAAGGAAGCATTTATGAATAATAAAAAAAGTAAAAAAATCCAAACAATAAAAAATGATAATAATAAAAAGAATCGTAAACAACGTCTTTTCTTATTGCTTGCCACGTTAAATTTAGCGTGAGCAGGAGCAATTATTGGGATTGTTTTACATTCAAAAAATAATAATGAATTAAGTAATAATGATTTTTATAGTTTTAATGATGATGGTGACTTAATCATTAAAGGTCAATTACCAAAAACTTATATTAACAAAGATGTTTATGGTGTTTTTGTTGATGAAAACAATCAAGAATATAAAATAAAAACTCAAATTGATTCTTATGCAAAATTTGAATTTGATACTAAGTATTTACCAAAAACAGGTAAATATAAGCTAAATCGAATTATTGATTTAAATAATAACATTGTTCGTGAAAATGAGAAGCTAAAACCTGAACAGAAAATTGAAGTTTTAAAACCAGTTCCAACTAATGTATATGAGGATCAAAAAAACGAAAAGCACATTCAATTAAAGGTAAATAAAATACTTGCTAATAAAATTTTAGTCGCAAAATTTGTAAATCAAAATAATGAAGTTTATAGTATTGAAGCACATGTTGGATTAGATCAAAAAATTGATATTGATACAAGTAGTTTAAAAGATGGCAATATTTATTATTTAAAAGATCTAATTTTAAAAGATTCAAATCCATTAACAAAAGTTGTAAATGTTAATGATATTGATGCACAGTTTAAAAAAATTGATAAAACACATACTTATGATAATGAAGGTAATCTTGTTTTAAAAGTTGATTTAACAAATAAAACTAAAAACCAAGCCTTGCCAACAGCAGTTTTTAAAGATGAAAATAATAAAGAATATTTAATACCAGCGTTGAGTGTAAAAAATAATGTTGGGTATTTTAATACTAAAAAATTACCTTTAAATCACAAATATGAATTAAATCGAATTGTTAACAATAATGATTTAAATGATGTTTTAGTGTCAAATAATGAATTAATGCTTGAACATAAAGTTAGTGTAAACAAACCAGCAAAAGCTAAAGTTAATTTTATTGATAACAAAAAAGTATATGAAGTTGATTTAGGTGTTCAATTAAAAAACACTACTCTTGAATTTACCTTAGAAGATCTAAATCATCAAACATATAAAATTAATGCAAAAACAGATGAAAAAGGACTAGCTGTTTTTGATATTTCATCTTTAGGTGATAATAATTTATATGAAGTTATTGGTATTAAAAAAACTAATGAAGTTGATGTTGTTAATCTTAAACAGATCCCATACCATAATCGATCAATTAATAATTTAAATTCAAACGCATTAAACACCCCATATCAATATACAAAAAATGGTGATATTAATTTAATTGCTAAAGTAGCGCCATATTATGTTAACCAACAAGTATATGGAATTTTTAAAGATCAAAATAATCAAGAACACCAAATTTTAGCAAAAGTTAAAAAAGATGGAACCATAGCATTTGATACAGGTGCATTAAATAATAACAGTAATTATTCATTAGACAAAATTGTTTCAGTTTCAAACCCACAAAATGTTTTGGCTTCAAATTTTGATTTAACTTCAAAACAAAAACAATTAATTAAAAAACCAGCTGCTAATGCAAGTGTTGATTCAACTAAAAAAACTCAAATTTTAGAAAATTTAAATAATGATTTAATTAATCAAAAATTAATAGCAACTTTTGTTGATAATAATGATAAAGAATATAAAGTAGTTGCTAATGTGGATCAAAATAATAAAATTATTTTTGATAGTAATGATTTACCAAAAGGATATATTTATCATTTAGCTAAAGTTGAAAATAACGATTTAAATAAAGTCATTAATCTTAATGATTTTGAACTAAAAGATAAAATAATTGATAAACGAGATTTGAATTTATTAGATTCACATCCAAATTTTACGTACGATAATGATGGAAATTTAGAGATTCACACTCAATTAGCAAATGATTTAAATGATGATTTAAAGCAAAAAGCTTTAAATAATCCAAATACCAAAGGGATTGTTGTTGATCAAGATGGTATAGAACATGAGATAGATGTAAGTATTGATGCTAATGGCAAGGTTATTATTCCAACAAAAAATTTAGCAAATAATGACCCAACTAAATCTAATATATACACACTTAAAAAAGTCGTTTTAAAACAAAATAATCAACCAAACATTGATCTAATTAGTGAAGAGCAATTAAGTGGTGATAATCATATTTCGTTTAAAAAACCAACAATAACTGCTAAAACTAAAGAAAATGATGATTATGAAATTAGTTTTTCAAATCCTAGTTTAGCAAATAAAAAAATTAAATTAACATTTAAAACCGATGATAATAATACTAATACAAAAACGGTTGAAGCTAGTATTGGTTTAGATGGAAAAGCTATTTTTAAAACAAGTGATGATACAATTTTTGCACCAGATCATAAATATACACTAACAAAAATTGAAGCTGATAATAAAAAAGTTGCTAATATTGATGAAATTTCACCATTAGATCGAATAGTTAATAAACAAAAAAATGGTAATGTTAATGCTGATAATAAGCATGAGTTTAAAATACCAGATCAAAAAAATAAAGATTTAACTGCTGTTTATAAAGATAAAAATAACAATGAAATTCATGTTCCAATCAAAACTGATGATAAGGGAAAAGTTATTGTTAATCCAAACAATAATTTATTTGATCCTAACAAAATCTATGATTTTGATAAGATTGTAGATTTAAATGAATATCCAAACAAAACAATATTAGATAGAAATAGTATTAACAAAGATGTTAGTGCAATTAATGATGGTGTCGATCAAGCTCGTAAGCTTGTTTTAAAAGCACCAGCAGTTTCTAACGTAACAGTAAATGCTATTAATTTCCAAGTAAACTTATTTGATTTAAATAAACTATCTTATAATCGTCAATTTGCACTAACAATTGCTAAAGTTAATGATTTAAATGATACACAAAAATACATTGCAACTTATGATCCAAAAACTAACAACTATAAACTAAATTTTGATTTTACACACTTAGATGCAAACACAAAATATAAAGTTGTTGATGTTGAATTACTAGAATTAAATAACAAAGAAAAACCAATAAAATTAATTAAAGATGATGTTTTAAATTTTGAATTCACAACAAGCTCAGCAACTACTATTAATCCACCAATTTGAACTAGATTTGATGCGGTTGTTAAGACTAATAATGATACAACTATCACCTTTGAAATTGATGATAAAGATAATATTTTAAAAAATGATCAAAAAATCTATGCACAGTTAGCTTTAATGGATGATGATTTATTAGATACAGATGTTATTAATCCTTTAGTTAATTTTAGTAAAACTAATAAAATCGCTTCAATTAATGGTCTTGATTTAAAAGGAAATAGTAAATATAGTATTAAAAACTTATATTATTTAAATGACCAAAACCAAAAGGTGTATTTATTTAAAAATGATGTTACAAAATATGAACAACATTTTATTACAAACCCTAATAAGATAAATTTATCATTTAATAAAAGCGCTGTAGAACAAGATATTTTTGCAGACCATGCTAATTTATTTATTGATTATAAAGATCATGATCAAAAATTACGAATTAATGATGATGTTAAAATTTATTATCAAAATATTGATAACACTAAAAACGAACTACAAATTGGATATGGAAAAGTTGTTGCTAATAATAAAATTAAATTCAATTTGGTTGGTTTAAAAGAAAAAACAACATATGTTATTAAAAAACTTGAAACTTTAAATAAGAGTGCAAGCAGTATTGTTAATAGTGAATTTGATTTACTAGATCCAAATAATAATTTTAGTACATCTAATAAAAACACAACCCTAGTGGGTCTGAATTCAATTGATAATTGAAATAATGATCAAGCTCCTATAATAAATGCCAAAATTAATATAGGTGATGATTTTCAAGATAATCAACAAGTTAAATTAATTTATGTATCAAATGATAACAAAGAGATTGAATCAAAAGCAGTTACTTTAATCAAAGGAAAAAGAAATTATCAATTCGAATTTTCAAATTTAATTAAGAATCGTTTATATACTTTTTCTAGAATCGTTTATGAAACTAATAATCAAGCATTACATAAGTTAGACACCTTAACTCATCAATTTAGCATTAATCCAAGTAATAATGCAGTTTCTTTAAAAAATAACACTAATATTGAAGTTACAAACCGTATATTAGTTAATAATGACCAATCATTAATTTCAGCAAAGATTGAAGTTGATGACATTGATAATGTTTTAACTACAGCTGATAAACCAAATATTGTTTATCAATTAGAAAATAGTAATGATGCCAATAATAATTTAAAATTAGCAACTAATGCCCAAGTTGTTGTAGAAAACAATAAAAAGTTTTTAAAATTTGATTTAGCTAGTTTGAAAATTAATCAAAATTATGTTATTAAAGAAATTAGTTTTAATTCAAAACCAACTAATGCATATTTTAATTTTACTAATAATAAAACTAATAACATTGTTTATTCATATGATAAACAAAATAAAATTAGTTTATCAAATAATATTAATCCAACATCTTATAAACCCCAAACAATTAACAAGAATGATAAATCAGTAAATATTGATGTTGATCTTCAAGTTGATAAGCAATTATTAGCAAACCAATATTTACGTTTAAAATTCAAGCAGTTAAACGATAATAAAACTGTTTGAACTGATCCAATTTTATTCAATAAAAATGCTAAAATTAGTTTTAAACTTTCTAATTTAATTCATAATCGTGCTTATGAATTAGAAGGTTTATATTATTTTGATGATCAAAATTCAGTAAATAATACGTCAAATAATCAAATTAGTTTTGATTCAAAGATTTATAAACCAAAAATTGAATTTGAACCATCATTAACAAGAATTGATTATGATACTAATAATGCTATTAAAGCAATTAGTGCACATAATGCTCAAGTACATTTTAAGCTTAAAACAAATGATGAAGCATTAGAAAACGATCAAATTGTCGAAGCAGTTTTTGCTCCAACTAATAATTTAAATGATCAAAAAGTAGTTGAAGGAAAATTAAATAATGTAACTAATTCATTTAATGAAGGTGAATTAGAATTTAACTTAAGTGGTTTAAAAGAAGAAACGACATATCGTTTAATCAAAGTAACATTTAAAAATAAACCAAATAAAGCATATGAGTCATTAAATAAAAATGGTGTTATTTTTGAGTATAAAAATGGTTCACAAGCATATGAATTCGCGACACAAAAATTTGAACATAAAGTTATTAGTGTGATGTCAAGCACATCAACAAATACAACACAACAAGAAATTACTGTTAAAATTGATGGTATTCAGCGAGCTTGAAATAATAAAAAGCTTGAATTAGTTTATGAATCAAACATTTTAGGTGATCCTGAAATTAAAACAACAGTTGATAATAACAACAATAGTGTTCATCTAAGTTTTGATAAAAAAGAATATAGTTTAGTATTAAATAATTTAAAACCAGGTCGACGTTATAGTTTAAAGAAAATTAATATTAAAGAAGTTGACAATGGCCAAGATCAGGAATTTGTAAAAGAAATCAATGTAAATAATTCATTTGATGTTAATTTACAAAGTGAAATTACAGCATCAAGCGTAGAAGAAATTAATGATCGTGCTCCTAATAAATTAAATCAAACAACTATTAAAATTAATTTAAAAGATGACAATGATATTTTAAAAACAAATGATATTGCAACAATTACTTATGATAACGAACAAAAAGTTGATGCTATTGTAAAAACTAATGCACAAAATCAAAAATATTTAGAAGCAATAATAACAAATTTGGTATTTAATAAAAATGTAATTATTAAAAAAATTGAATTTAAAAATTTAGCTCAAACCTTTATTAAAGTTGGCAAAAATAATACAAATGTAATTTATGACGAAAGTAATTTAAATAAATTAATTATTAATAATGATTTCCAAATCATTGGTCCATTATCAACTGATGTTAATAGTACACAAAATATAGTGGCTAATAACAAATACGTAATTTCTTCAACACTAGATTTTAAAGTTAATCCACATATTAGTAAGAATTTGAAATTTAAACTTAAATTTCAAAATATCAATGGTGAAGTTGTTTATAGTCCAATTTTAACTAATAGTTCAATTATAGTTAATAACAATAAAAACGTAATTAATTTTACTTTAGATAATTTAAAATCAAATCAATTATATAGATTAGTTGATGTTTATTATATTGATGATAATAATGATACTATTAATGACAAAAACAAAGTACCAAAAGCAAATAATGTTACTCGAATAATTGACATTGCACCTGGTAAAACAACAATTAGCAAATCAAATAATACTTGAAATACTACATCAACAAGTTCACAATTTGAGTTTGTAATTAATAGTGATGATGGTAATGAAGTTTTAGATAATTTAGAAGCAACAATTAGTTTTAAAAAAGGTCAAACTCTACTAACACCAATTAAAGTTAATATTACTAAAGAAAATGATAAATATTTAATTAAAGGCCAAATTAGTGATTTAGAACCAGAAAACAAGTATGTGCTTGAATCAATTCTATTAGCTAAACCAAACAAAACAAACAAGCCATTAGTAGTTGAAATATTAAATAAAGACGATATTTCATTTCAAACACAAGCTGGTAATTATAAAGTTATTCAAATTAAATCACAAAATCCATCAACAGTAGATACAAAACAAAGAATTAAGTTAAAACTTGATGGTATACAAAATGCATGAAATCAAAAACAATTAGAAATAACTTATAGTGCAAACGATAACTCAACAAAAACCGCTATAATTAAATTAGAAAAAAATAAATTAGAATATGAGTTTGAATTAACTAATTTAGATAAAAACCGAACTTATACATTTACTAAAATTGAATTAATTAATGATAATAGCACTAAAACACCATTTAATAAAAGTGATTCGATTCAAGATAAATTTATTGTTTTAAGTAATAATCAAGTTGGGGTTGGTAATATTATTGAAATTCAAGATAGAGATGTAAATCATTTAAATAGTGCAAAAATTCGGTTTGAATTAAATGATTTAGATAATGTTTTAAGTAATGATGAACAAGCAACTATTACTTATAATAATAATCAAACTACTAGTGCAAAAGTAATTACTGATCAAAATCAAAAATATTTAGAAGCAACTTTTAGTAATTTAGTCTTAAACAAAGATACTATCATTAATAAAATTGAATTTAATACAAAACCTAAAAATGCAAGTAAGAATATTGGTATTAATGATACTAATGTTATTTATGATGCTACTAATTTAATAATTAATAACGATTTAAAAATCACTGGCCCACTTCATACACTAAAAGAGTTTGAAGCTAATAATAAAACAAATATTTCAGTTTCATTAGAATTAAATACAAATAATCATATTAGTAAAAACTTATATTTTATTGCAAAATTTGACAGTAATGATGGTCAAAGCGTTTTAACAAGTCCAATTGCTGCAGATAACATTGTTACAAATAATAACAATAATAAAAAAGAATTAACATTTAATTTAACTAATTTAACATCAAATCGTCAATATATTTTCAAAGGACTATATTATGTAAATTCATCAAATCAAACTAATATTGATGAAAATAATAAATTTGAGAAGAATTCAAACGTTGATTATAAAATAACTGTTAAACCAACGATTACTACGATTCAAAAAAATGGTAATTGAACATTCCCACAACCAAATGCTCAAAAATTTAAGTTTAATATTAATTCAGATGAAAATGTTGATTTTAGTACTGATTTAGAGGCAACTATCACTTTTAGTGACCAACATGATACTAAAAAAACAATTACAACAAAACTAAAACAAAAAGATAATCAATGGTATATTGAAGATACTATTAGTGATTTAGCTTATAATGATACATACAAATTAGATGACATCTCAATTACTAAACCAATGAATGCTTTTGCTAATTTAAAAATCCAAATTGAAAATAAAGAACAAATTAGTTTTACAACTCAAAGTGGACCAACACAATTAGTTAGCATTACGTCTCATGATTTAACGTGAAATGATCAACCTAATGCATCAAATCAACAAATAATTACTGCTAAAGTATCAGGAGTTAATGATCTATATAATAATCGTAAGATTAAGTTAGTCTATGAATATAGAAGTAATAATCAAAAAAGCTTAGTTGAATCAAATGAACTAACTCTTCAAAAAGATCAAACACAATATACTTTCACACTGCCAATTAGTGTTGCTAATCGTCAATATTCTTTTAAAGAAATAAAAATAAAAACTTCTAATAATAATTTTGAAACACTTAATAATTCAACAAATGTTACGAATAACTTTAATGTAAGTGCATCAAAGACACAAATAGTCATTGAAAATAATAATTTAGCAACAAATATAACAAGTACAAGTGCAACAATTACATATAAATTAAAATCTAAAGATCACGTATTTCAAATGGGTGATAGTATTATTACTTATTTTAAATCTAATGATGATGAACGTCAACAAATACCATATACAAAAACGATCACAAGTGTAAGTAGTGATGGAAGTGAGGCAACAGTTAGTTTTAATACTGATCAAACACTAAAAGAAGAAGCAAATTATAAACTAATAAAAGTAAGCTTTGTTAGAAAACCAACATTAGCTTACACTAATATTAATAATGATGCTAATAATATCGTTTTTGAAAACAACAATTCAAATTATAATTTTAAAACCTTAATTGTTGATCATAAAGTAACAAATGTTAGTTCTAATGATTCTATAAATACTACAACACAAACAGTTAATATTGATATTGATGGAATTCAACGAACTTGAATTAATAAAAAAATTCAATTGGTATATACTTCAAATGACGGTGAAGAAATTTTAAGTGATCAAAAAACATTGCTTTGAGCCAATAATCATTATAGTTTCGAATTGTCTAATTTAAAACATAATCGTAAATATACACTAAAAGAAGTAAGAATTATTGATGATGATAATAAAACACCAATAATTTTCCATTTAAAAAATGGAATAGCTGATTGATTTATTGTTAATAAAACACAATCGATTAGTATAAGTTCAATAATTGAGCCAATTGCAAGAGCAAAAAATAATTTACAATCAACACAAATTAGATTTATATTAAATGATCCTGATAATGTTTTAAGTAATGAAGAAGAAGCAATCATTAATTATGGTGAGAATTTATCTGTAAAAGCAAAAGTTAAAATTGTAGGGAGTCAAAAATATTTAGAAACAACATTCAATAATCTAGCATTAAACCAAGATACTATTATTAACAGTATTACTTTTATTAATAAACCAATAAAAGCTGCTACGAATATTGGAATAGATAATAGCAATAAAATATATAACAATACAAACAATATAAATCCATTAAAAATTGATAATAATTTTAGTGTCATTGGTCCTGTTCAAAGTGATACTAATAAACGTATTACTTTAGAATATAATAATAAAACTAATGTAAAAGTTAATTTAGAATTAAAAGCTAATGATAATATTTTGCAAAATTTATACTTTATAGCAACATTTAAAGATCAAAATAATGAAACCGTAAAATCAAGTATTGTTTCTTATAGTTCAATCAAAAAAGAAGGTAAAAAACAAATTATTGAACTTAGAATTCCAAATCTAAAATCAAATCGTTTATATCACTTTGATAATTTATATTATTTATTAAATCAAGACGATCAAGATCTTATAGATAATAATAAATTAATAAGATCTAATAATGTTGTTAATGAAATTGAAGTTAAACCCGGTAATACAACTTTTAAAAAAAATAATGTTGAATGACAGATCAATTCAAACAGTGTAAATTTTAAATTACAAGTTGAATCTGATGATGAAGACATATTTGATAATAATGTTATGGCTGATGTTATCTTTTCATCAAAATCAAATCAAAATGATACAAAATTTGTTAACAATGTAAAATTAAAAAAAGAAGGAAACATTTGGTTTATTGAAGGTATAGTAAATAATTTAAAACCAGAAACAGAGTATGAGTTAAAGTCTATTGTATTAACTAAGCCACTAAATGCTAACTCTAATCTTAAAACTATTAATCCAACTAATATTTCATTTAAAACAAAACCTGGTAATTATGGAATTATAAATATTGAATCAAATGAAACACTAACAAATTCGCAAAATGTTAATGTTACAATTGATGGAATTCGTAGTGAATGATTTAACAAAGAAGCTAAATTAGTATATATATCTAATACAAATGATGAAGTAGAGGCGAAAGTTAATTTAGAAGAAGATAAATTAAATTATGTTTTTAATTTTAATAATTTAAAATACAATCGCAAATATACTTTGAAATCCATAAAATGATTTGATGGTCAAAATTGAATTGATTTTCCAAATAAGCAAAATCTTCAAAATTCATTTATTATTAAAGGAAAAACACCAATTAGTGTCAATAAGTTAGATGAGATTAGTGATCGAGTAATAAATAATTTAAATGTAGCAAAAATTCAATTTTCATTAAATGATCCTGAGGATGTATTAAGTAACAACGAAATTGCTGAAATAACATATGATACAAATAAAAAAACAAATGCAAAAGTTATTACAGTAAATAATGAGAAATACCTAGAAGTTAGTTTGTCTAATCTTGAATTTAATCATGATACAATTATCAATAAAATTGAATTTATAACTCGTCCTAATAAGGCAGTTGATAGTGTTGGTATTAATAATTCGAATAAAATTTATGAATTAACAAATTTAACAGAAGAAACTAGAAAATTAAAAATTAACAATGATTTTAGAATAAGTGGTCCATTATCATCTAATAATTTACATCTTGAAATTAAAAATTATAATGATAAAGAAAGTATTAATTCATCAATTGAATTTACAATAAACAAACATATAGCTAAAAATCTTAAATTTAAGCTTAAATTTAGAAATGAATTTGGTCATGAAGTATATAGCGAATTAATTGATGGTAATGATATTAATAAAACAGGCAAACAAGAAGTTCTTTTTAGTGTTAAGGGGTTAAAATCAAATCAATTATATAAATTAGTTGATGTTTATTACTTAGATAATATTCATCAAAATATTGATGAAACAAGAAAAATATTTAAGGACCATAATGTATCTAAGGAAATTGAAATTAATCCAGGTGTTACGATGATTAGTAAACATGGAAATTGAAAATCACCTACAGATACAACAGCTAATTTTGAATTTAAAATTGAAACTCAAGATGATAATGATGTTTTAGATAACATTGATGCAACTGTTAAATTTAAAGATGAACATAATAATATTAAGCAAAAAATAGTTCGTATAATTAAAGAAAATAATGATTGATTAATCAAAGGTCAAATCGATAATTTAAATCCAGAAACTAAATATAAATTAGAAAATATTGAATTAAGTAAACCATTAAAAACTCACACTAATTTATCTGTATCGATTAATGATAAAGAAAATATAAGTTTAATTACTGAAACTGGAAATCCGGTTTTAAAAGTTATTCAAACTCAAAATGATGCTATTAATGATACTCAACAAACTATTAATGTAACGTTATCAGGAGTTAACTCTAAATATAATGGACGTCAGATTAAAGTAGTTTATAAAGATAATAATAATGTTATTTATGAAAGTTCTTTAATTACATTACAAAAAGGTAAAAATGACTATCAATTATTGTTATCAAATTTAAATTCAAATCGAGAATATAGGTTTGAAAAAATTGAAATAAATCATATTTCTAATACTAATAATTTTGAAGATCTTCAAAAATTAAATGGTGTGTCAAATACATTTATTACTCAAACAAAAAATACTACAGTTCAATGAAATGATAGTAGTGCTACAATTGTTGGGACACGTGGTGTTAATTTTAATTTCAAAATTAAATCAGAAGATAAAATTTTAGAAAATAATCAACAAGTAGTTGCATGATTTGCTCCTAAAGAAACAATTAGAGATACTAATACATGGTTACAATACACAAGACCATTAAAAGATGTAACTAGTGATTTCAAAGAAGGAACTTGAGCGCATGATTTAAGTAATAGTGTTAATTTTAAAGAAGAAACAACTTATAAATTAGTTAAAATCCAATTTGTTAACAAACCAACAAAAGCCAAAAATAATATCAATAATAGTGAAAATAATGTTATTTTAGATAACACAAATTCTATTAATTCAAATTATGAATTTACAACGAAAGTTGGCGACCACAAATTAATAAATATTACATCAAGTAATAGCGTTAACACAAATTCGCAAACAATTAATTTTACACTTAGTGGAGTTAAAAAATCATGAGTTGGAAAGAAAATAAAACTAAGTTATAAATCAAATGATACTAACGAATCAATTTATACTAATGAGGTATTAATTGAATCTAATAAAACACAATATAATATATTGTTAAATAATTTAAAACGTAATCGGACATATACCTTAATTGATGTAAAATTGATTGATAATAATAATGTTTCAGATTTCCCAAAAGAAGGTAATTTAACAAATAGTTTTATTACAACAAGAACAAGCGCCATAAATGCATTAAATATTGAAGAAATTAATAATCGAGTCTCAACTAATTTAAAATCTACTATTATTAAAATTAATTTAAATGATCCAGATAATGTACTTAGAGATAAAGATCAAGCTACTATTGTTTATGGTAATAATAAACAAGCAATGGGATTTATTACTGTAAGTGGTAATATCAAATATTTAACTGCTACTTTAGTTGATTTAAATTTTAATGATAAAGTAAATATAGTAAATATTAGTTTTAATAATAAACCAAGTATAGCAGCTGAAAATATTGGAATTGATAAATCTAATAATATCATTTATAATAATGATTCAATGCCTAAATTAGAAATTAATAACGATATTATTGTTAATGGTCCAATAAATAAAGAAATAGTTGTTAAAAACGCTAATCAAAAAAACAATATCGATGTAGATCTTGGATTGCAAATTAATCCTAAAATAGCACATAATTTAAGATTTATAGCTAAATTCAAATCAACAAATAATGATATTATTGAAACTAATGTTATTAATGGGTCATCTTTAGTAAATAATGACGGAAAGACATCAATTAGATTTACTTTAAATAATTTAAAAGCTAATAAGTTATATTCATTAGTTGATGTGTATTATTTAGTAAATAATAATTCAAATACAATTGTTGAAAGTAATAAATTACCAAAATTAAATAACATTAATTATCAAATTAAAATAAACAAATCACACACTATAATTTCTAAAAATGGCGAATGATTAAATCCTTCAGATACAAGTGCTGAATTTAATTTTCTTCTAAAAACAGATGATAATGATGGAGAATTAGATGCAAATGCAACAGCTACGGTAACATTTAATAAAAATGGTGGTACTTTAAAACAAGTAAATGTTAACTTATTAAAAGAAAATGGGAAATGATTAATTAAAGGTAAAATAAATAATTTAGAACCAAATTCAACATACGTATTAAATTCAATTAATATTACAAAACCAAGCAATGTTTATGAAGATTTAGATGTTTCTATCGAAAATAAAAGAAATATTTCATTTACAACCCAATTTGGACCTACAATTTTAAATGAATTGTTATCAACGAATGAAATTAGTGTTGATTCTCAAACGATTAATGCAACATTTTCTGGAGTAAATGATCAATATAATGGGCGCCAAGTAAAATTAATTTATCGTGATCAAAATAACGAATTATATGAAAGCAATATAGTTAATTTAAAAAAAGGTATGCAAAAATATAGTTTTACTCTAAGTGGTCTGATAGCTAATAGAAATTATACTTTTGTTAAAATACAAATTAATGATGATAAAAATAATTCTCAATATATTGATTTAAAAAAACAAAATACTGTAAATAATAGTTTTAAACGAAACCCATCAACAACAAGCATCGAATGGAGTGCTCCATTAAATATTACGTATAATAGTGCTGAGTTAAATATAAAATTAAAATCTGTTGATCAAATATTTGAAACTAATCAATCAGTTATCGTATATCTTGAAAATAAAAATAATGGTCAAATAAGTCAATGGACTAGAAAAATTAGTGAAGTTAATTCTAATAAAACTGTAGCTACAATCAATGTTGAAACAGGGGCCACATTAAATGAGCAAACTGAATATAAATTATTAAAAGTTGAATTTGTTCAAAAACCACGTTTAGCATATGAAAATTTATTACCTGGAAATATTATTATTAATAATAATGAAAATTATAAATTCAGAACGATATCAGGACCAACAACTATTGTAAATATTACTTCAAACGATAATATTAATAATACAACCCAAACAATTAAATTAACTGTTTCTGGTGTTAATGATAATTATGCTGGTAGAAAAATTAAATTAGCTTATAAGGATAATAATGAGGAAATTGTTTGAACAAAAGAAGTTACATTGGAAAATAATAAAAAGATTTACGATTTAGTTCTTGATAAGGATTTGATTACTAATCGTGAATATAAATTATTTAAAGCTCAAATTACTGATTCAAAAGATACTAATACAGTGTTTAATGATTTAAGTATTAATGGTGTTAGTCATAAATTTGGTATTAATCCTTATAATACAAATTTATCTATCGATTATTCTAATTGGGTAACAAATTTAACTGAGAATAGTGCTACTATAAATGTAAAAGTTAATTCAACTGATCAAGTTTTTGAAAATAATCAAATTGTTGAAGCCACATTTGTATCTACATCAAATCCATCAGAAATTAAAAAAATTGATGGTGTATTAAGCGAAGTAAGTGCAAATAAAAATAGTGCTAAAATTAAATGAAATTTAACTGATTTAAAACCAGAAACAGAATATAGATTCACATCAGCTAAATTTAAAAATAAGCCAGATTTAGCTAAATGAATGTTAACAATAAATAAAAATAATGTAATATATGGAGGTAACTTAGATACTAAATTCAAAACATTAATTGATAAACTAAAATTATTGAAATTAGAATCAAATAATGATATTTATTACAATATACAAGAAAATGCTGTTAATCCTAATAGAGTGATAGGAACAATAAAAGCAGAATTTTCAAGAATTAATTCTAATTACATTAACAAAAAAATTAAATTAGTATATGAAGATAATAATCATCAAGAATGAGAAACTAATGAACTAACTTTATCAAACAATAAAACTAGTTATAATTTTGATATTAGTAAACTAACTCCTAATAGAAAATATTCTTTCAAAAAGATTTTAATTTCAAATAATAATATCTTTGAAGAATTGCTAAATTCAAATAATATTGCTGATTCATTTATATATCATCATGCACCAACTGCAGTAACATTTAAAACAGAAGGCGATGAAAATCAATTGTGAAAATCAAATATTGGCATAACTACTGCTAAATTTAGATTAGGTTTAGAATCATTAGATAAAATTTTAGAAAATGGTGATAAGATAAGTGTAACTTTTGCTAATAAAAAATATCCAAACAATCAAGATAAAATGAAAGTTTATACAATGTCAATCATTGATTCAAGAAATGATGGATTATACGCAAATATTAAACATGATTTAGTAAATCTTGATGAAGGAAATGAATATTACATAAAAGAAATAAGAATGATTAAAAAACCAAACAAAGCTTATGAAGATGTAAATGGTAATAAAATTATTTCACCAATTAATGATGCACAAAGAAGAACGTTAGAGAATATTAATTTTAAAACAAATTGAGCAATATATAATGCAAAAAAATACGGAAATTGGGATCAACCAACAATTAATAGTGCAAAGTATGCTTTTGAAATTACAACTACTAATGATGGAACAATGTTAAATACAAATTCTAAATTCCAATTGGTATTTAAAAAAGTTAGTGATAGTACCAAGACATTTATACAAACAATTAATTTAGTAAGAAAAGATAATAAATGGATTCTTGAAGGAGAAATATCTAATTTAGAGCCAAATACAGAATACATTTTATCTTCAATAAAATTATCAAGACCAACAGGCAATGATCTATTTGATACAGAATTAAACACAAACATTAACATTATTGAACAAAATCAAAATAAAATTTTAACTAAAGGTATTGATCCATATATCGAATCAATTACTTATGAAAAAACTAATGATTTAAGAAGAAGAATTATTAAATTAAAAATTAAGGATATAAAAGATTACAATGATGGTGATAGATTAGTATTAGAGTATAGATACAATAATTCAACTTCTAAAAAAGAAGTAAGCTTAACTTTAAATAAAAATCAAGAAGATTATAGCGTTAATATTGAAAATTTAACTTATAATCGTGAATATACTTTAAAAAATATTATTAAAATAAATCATAATACTAATAATATTACTTCAATAGATATTAGTAAATTAAATGGTAAAACATTTGTTGTTGAACCAAGTGTGACAAAATTAACTAATTTTAAAAATATTACAAATTTTGATGAAAAAAAACAAATTTGATCAAGAATAATGGAATTTAATATTACTAATGATGATGAGTGATTTTCTCAATCATTATTAAATTCATATAAAATTCGTGCTATTGTGGAAAATTTATCAACCAATAAAATTGATGATAACCCAATAATTAAAATTGTAAATGACAATGGTAAACCTAAATTACAAATTCATATTAACAATATTGATATAAATGATCAAAATAATGAATATAAATTAAGAATTGTAAAATTTGAAAATAAACCAAATTCTTACCTATATAAAGACATAAATAATGATTGAGAAAATATTTTTTATGATACTAATAAAAATGGTTCAGTTATATACAAAAGTTCTAATACAAGTAATTATGCTGGAATAGTAGATATTACGAATGTTGATCATAACATTTATACTACAAATAATGCAAGTTATACTTATGTTAGTTTTAGTGGAAGTGTTAGAAAACTTATTTTTAATAATATGAATAATCAAAATGATTCTATTTTTGGTGAAGTTATGTACAAAAATTTAGATAATGGTCAAATTTATAATACAACAGTTGGAATAATTGAAAATAATGTTAACAAAAATTATAATACTCCTGGACAATTTCAACTACCTTTAGATAAAATGCCAAGATCTTCAAGATATCAATTTTATGGTATTAAATATTGAAGAGCAAATGATAAAAAAGATAATGCAAAAATTGCATTAGTCCCAAATAATAAAAAAACAAAAATAATTTGATTGTAACAATTATTCAAAAATAAACATTAAAAAAAACATAAATTAAATTGTCTACCTTTTATAAAAAGAAGGTAGACTTTTTATTTATAAATTATAAAATCTGTTTTAATTAAAAATTAAATTTGTTCTTTATTGAAGTGCTACAAACATTTTAAATACGCTTTTATATAGTATTTTAAATGCTTATTTACTAAAAATGGATTTATATAACACAAAAATCCAATACCTTAAGTATAAAGGTATTGGATTTTATAAAAATTAAAAATGATTTATTTATACTGAATATATTTTGTTAATAGAATAATTTTATTAAAATTATATATAAATGTTAGATGATTATAATTTTGGAATTTTAATACCATGTTTTGCATAAAAACCTAACATCCCATCATAACTAATTTCAGAATATCCTCCATCTTTAACATTTGCGCCTGCGAAGGATAAAATTAAACCAACTAAACGACGTTTGTCATCATCATTTTTAGCTTTATCTCATATTTCTTTAAAAATAGTTGAGGCATTTTGTGCAGTATATGTTGATTTAGCAACAGGATAGTAATAATATGAACCATTTGCTGCTTTATAAATGGTTCCCCCATTTACTTCTGGACTAATTGTTTTTCCATTTATTAATTCACCTTCATTACCCCTAGCGTTAGCAAGATTTTTAGGGTTTATATATCCATCAATTTTAGGATCTTGGTTTAAACTTTTAAATAAAGGATCTTGGATCATTTTTTGAACTAATTGGTCATATGTACTTACTTTATTAGTTTCATCTGTTTGTGCTAGATTAAAAGCATCAATTAAATAGTGATAAGCAGATTCTGAGATTCCTACTACACCATCAACTAGTGAACCTACAGTGTTTACACCTAATTTATATTTATCATGAACATCAATTTCATCACCAATTTTGTTAACATGTCCTTGAAATTGAGCACCATTTACAGCGTTTTCTAGTAATTTTTCAATTGCTACTCCTAATCGTTTAACAATTGAAAAACGAATAACACCGTTTTTATTTCCGCTTATATTAGTATTTTTAAAAGTATTTGCTTCTTTATTAATTGTCTTATCGTTTTCTTGTTCAGTATCTACGCCTATTATTGCTACTTTGTGTGAAGTTGTACTAATTGCTTCATTAACTGCTAAACTCATTTGGGTAATTGCTACTGGTAAAATTAAATCAGCTTTTTTAGAAATTAGTTCCTTAAGGATTTTTTTAGCATTTTCATTGTTTTCATCAAATCCTCCAGCACTACTTTGTGAAGCTTGAACCTCATTTACTTTGATCCATGTTTTAGATTCACTACTTCCTTCTTGTAATACTTTTTTGTTTGCTAAATGCTTGTTTGCTCATTCAATACCCAAGGCAAATCCTGCTAAATAATTAGTAGTGTTTTTAGCATTTAAAGCAACATATCCTCCCCAGTTAAGTTGGCCATCTGTTGCAAAAATGTTTTGGTTTGTATTTAGCATATAAGCGGCAGCAATTCCACCTAAAAAAGCAGCATCATCAACTTTAAAATAAACACTTGCAACACGATTTGCACCATCAAATAAAGAAGGATCATTATTTGCATTATAAACTGTATCTAATAAAAAACCAACAGCATTTTTATCAAATTTAGCGTTTTTTATTGCGTCTTGTAGATAATTGCTTTGTGAAAACCCTGGTAATAAAAATGCACGTTTTCCATCTTCGACCATACTTTTATGGATTGTTTGAAAACCTTCGCTTGTATCAGATTTAGGCGCTTTTCAATAATAATGTGAATCATTTAATTCACTATTAGAAGAACTTATTTCATTTTTAACATTAACATTTGGTTCATTATTTTTAGTAACAGAATTATTGTGTTTTGCACAAGCTGTTGTTACAACTGTTGTTGTGATGAACGCTAGTGTACTTAAAGCTCCAATTACTATTTTTTTAATATGTTTTTTTATCATATTTCTACTCTCCCTTTATTTATTTTTAAATTCCAACAATTTTACTTTTTTTTAAATTGTCCAAAAATACTGTATAAATGATATCATATTTTAAATTTTTAACTTCCCAACACAATTTAAAATATTAGATTAGCACTATTATTTAAGCTGAATTATTGTTTACTATGCTTTTGCTTAATATTTTTTTATAAAAGGGTTTTAGTGTAGCAATTTATGAAATATTGGTATTTACACAAAATAAATTCAAAAAAAAAAAAAAAAATGTGTTTTAATTAAATTATGTTAAATCGTTTTAGAAAATAAATATTAATATGAAAATGAAAAATAATAAGAAAATACATTGAAAAAAGCATATTAAAATTGCTTCTTTTTTAATATGCTTAAATCTATGTTGATCAGCTGTCATAGTCGGAATTGTTTTAAGATTTTATGATAAGGAGAATTCAATTATTTTTGTAGATCAAAATAATGATTCTTATTGATTAAAAATTCATGATAAAAAAGATCTTAAAACTGAGATTAATAACCATTTACCACAAGGTAATGTTTATCGATTACAAAAAAATAAATTGTCTAATTCCATAATTGGTTTAACTTTATCTAAAATAGATAAAACCAATGAATATTCAAATACTGGTGATATTGTTATTAAAGTTAATTTAAAAAACAAAGCTAAAAAGAATCCGCAAATTATGGGTGTTTTTGTTGATGAAAAGTATCAATATCATTACATACAACCAACTATTAAAGATAAAGTTGCTTATTTTAATACATCAAAATTAGTAAATAATCATGATTATCGTTTAGTAAAAATTCTTGACAAAACTGATTACAATCACGTTTTAATTCAACAAAATGAGTTAGCGATTGAACATCAAATTATGATTAGTAAACCACCTAAAACAGCTTCTTTTATTAACCAAAATAATCAAAAAATATACCGAATAAATGTAGGAAAGTGATTATTTAATTCTTCTCTTAGTTTGCAACTAAAAGATTTAAATAATCAAATTTATAGTATTAATGCTAAAGTAGATGCAGAAGGAAATGTTGATTTTGATGTAAGTAAATTAGCAAATAATAACTTCTATGAATTAGTTAACATTTATAAAAATAACACGCATCCTTTAGTTAAAGTTATTAATCCAATTAATATTTCATATCATAATAAAACTATTAACAATTTAAATGTTAATAGTTTAAATCAACCATATCAATATACAAAAAATGGTGATATCAATTTAATTGCTAAAGTAGCGCCATATTATGTTAACCAACAAGTATATGGGATATTTAAAGATGAAAATAATAAATTGCATAAATTATTAGCTAAAGTTGATAATGATGGTCAGATTTGTTTTGATATTGGAAAATTAGTAAAACCAAACCAGTATCGATTAGAAAAAATTGTTTCTGCTAGTGATGAAAATATTGAATTAGTACACAATTTTGATTTATCTAATAATCAAAAACAAACTCTTAATAGACCAAATATAGTGGTTAATTATTTAAAAAACGGGGATTATACAATAAATTTTAACGATGCAAATTTAATTAATAAAAAGATTGAACTTAAATTCAAAATTGATAATACTAATGAAATAAAAACAATACAAGCAATAGTAGATGTTAGCAAAAAAATAACACTAAAGACAAATGATAATACTTTATTTGCGCCAAATCATAAATATACATTAATTGGAATTGTTGATAATAAACTAACAGTCAATAACAATATTGCGAATTTAGATGATATTTTAGAAATTAACAAAGTGATTATTAGAAAACCCTTAGTTAAAGTTTTAACAAGTTCACTAGTTGAAGAACCGCGATCAGCAAATAGTATTAATTCAACAAATATAAAGTTTGAAATTAGTGATGAAGCCAATGTTTTAAATACAAATATGAGTGCAACTATTAATTATGATAATAATAAAATTGCAAAAGCTTATGTAGTGGTTGAAAATAATAAAAAATATTTAACAGCTCGATTAGATAATTTAGAATTAAATAAAACATCTTTTATTAATAAAATTGAATTTGATCAAAAGCCACCTAAAGCAATTGTAAATATTGGTTATTTAGATACTAATATTATTTATGATGATACAAAAGAAGAAAAAAATCAACCTTTAACAATCAATAATGATTTTGCATTATTACCATTAGAAAACCAAGAAGATTATTTTCAACGTAAAAATGAAGCTAATATTAAATTAAAAGTTGAATTAAAAGCCAATCCTAATATTCTAAAAAACCTTACATTTGCTGCAACTTTTAAATACAAAGACAACAAGATTGTCAAAAAAATTAAAACTAACGCTATTAGTTGTACACCAATTAAAAATGAAATAAATAAGTGAATGATCGAATTTAATTTAAAGTTTGATGACATTAAAACTGCTACATTATATGAACTAGATAATATTTATTATTTAGATAAAAATAATCCAAATAATTTAGATGAAAAACATAAATTAAATCAAATTACTTATAATTTTGAATTACAAAATCCTTTATCAATAGCTTTGATGGAAAAATATCCAAAAAACACACTTGATGTTGATAAAAAAACTAATCATCCAGTTTGTGAAGTGAAATTATTTATTTTAAATGTTAAATATCCTTGATTAGTAAATAAAAAAGCACGTTTTGTTTTTTCTTATACAACAGTTGATGGCACAAAAAAAGAGTTTATGGCTTATAGCAATGATATTGGTAGTATTGATCAAATAATTAATAGAGAAAATCTTTTATTTAAATTAAAAAACCGTATGTATGTTAAAATTCCATTACCAATTGCTAATCGAGAATATAATTTTGAACGAATAGAAGTTTTAAACGATGATAATACTTGAACAATTTTTAATCAAAGCTCTATAACAATTCGTTGTCGTCCAAGTCAAAACACGATTTTAACAACTGCAAGTGATTTTAATGAAAATAAAGAAAATAAGTATATTAGAAACATTTCACCAACCCAAGTTAATCTTAATTTAGAATTAATTTCCCACGACCAAGCTTTTCATGATGGTTTAGTTGCTAATTTAGAATTAATTGATGATAAAGGAAATATTAAAGGACCTTATCAAATCACACTTTCGAAAACAGATAAAGAATTTGATGGATTAATTAAAAATCATGTTGACCCTAATAAACATCAAGAATTACAAACAGGTTTAACATCATGATTAATATCAGAAAATAAAATTAATAATTTAGAACCGAATACAAAATACTATATCAATCGTATTTACTTTAGTGAAAAGCCAAATTATTTAACTTATAAATGAAATTTTGCTAATAACAATAACGAAATTTATAATCGTAATCAAGCAAAAAAAGATAATCCTCAACACAATGATTATTCATTTACAACAACTAATTAATATAAATTCAAAAACTTTTAGTGATTATAAATTTACTAAAAGTTTTTTTTAATTGTTAAAATAACTAAATTTTGGTTAATAATGATATTTAAGTTTATCTCAGCATCATTTATAATATAAATTAGATTATATATTTAATTTATAAAGAGGATTTATGATTAAAGATTTAGATAGTTATTTAAAAGATATTGATGAAATGAGCAAGAGTTCATTAAATGAGGATCAAAAACAATTAATTAAAAAAATTTTAGAAAAAACTGATCCCCAGGATTTAGATAATGTGTTTCAATTATTAATTCAACGTGTTAAGATAGGATTTAGTTTTGATGTTGCTCCAAGCGTGCACCAAACTCAAATTGCGATATTAGCTAAAAATGAGCAATTATCATTCATGAATGATGCACATAATTTATTTAAAAATGATACTAATAGTTTAATCATTGGTGAAAACTATGATGTACTAAAGAATTTATTAGTGTTAGAGAGAGAGAGAGAGACTAGTGGGCGCGACGCTTACTATGATGTAATCTATATCGATCCTCCTTATAATACTGAAGCAAGCAAGACTGATGGCAATAATTTTAGCGAAAAAGATGATGTAGCTGCATCTAAGTTTGTTTATCGTGATAAATTCAGTCGCAATGGGTGACTAAATATGATGAATGAACGTTTAAAATTAGCGAAAAACTTACTTAAAAATGATGGTGTAATTTTTGTATCTATTGACGATAACGAACAAGCATACTTAAAAGTTTTGATGGATGAAATTTTTGGTGAAGAGAATTTTACTTGCAATTTTGTTTGAGAAAAGAATTATGCACCAAAAAATAATAATAAATTTGTTTCTGTAAATCACGATTACATATTGTGTTATTGTAAGAACAAAATACTTAAAAATAAATTTAATCGAAATCAACGAACAGAAAAAAATAATAGACTTTATTTTTATAAAGATGATAGAGGTTTTTATAAATCGTCAGATTTAACTAAAAAAGGTTCAAACAATATTTATGATATTATTTGAGATGGCAAAAAATACTTATGTCCTAAAAATTCTAGTTGATTATATAACGAAGAAAAAATGTATGAATTAATAAAACAAAATAGAATTTTTTTACCTGAAAATGAAAATAATAGACCCTTTTTAAAAAAATATTTAAACGAGGTAGATGATGTTATTTCGTTATCAATATTAAAATATGAAGTTGTCAATCATACAGATGGATCAAAAAAACAATTAGATTCAATATTAGATAATCATAATTTTAATACACCAAAACCTATAGAACTTATAAAATATCTTATTAATATAGCTTCAACAAACAACGCTCGCATTCTTGATTTCTTTGCAGGCTCTGGAACAACTGGACATGCAGTATTAGCATTAAATAAAGAAGATGGTGGAAATCGAACATTTACAATAGTGACAAATAATGAAAATGAAATTGGCACTAATGTTTGTTATGAACGTTTATATCGTATTAATAATGGTTTTGGTACTAAAAATGAAACTGATTTTGATTGAATCAACAAAAATAAACCATATTTAAATAATCTAAATGTCTATGATCTAAAATACTTTGATACAAATCCAATCAAAATTGATAATAATGAAATTAAAGAAGCATTTACTAAAATGCTAGTTGATTTTAATGACGCAAGTCAATCAAATTTATTTGACAGTAATCAACGTGAATTATTAATTAATTTAAGTACACTAAAGTCAATTAATAATAAATAATAATTTACAAAATTTAAATAACTTTAAAATAAAATCATTAACTAAAGTATATACTTTTATATTAAAAACAGTTTAATTGTATTAAATGATTTATATAGCATCATTTATAATATAAATTAGATTATATATTTAATTTATAAAGAGGATTTATGATTAAAGATTTAGATAGTTATTTAAAAGATATTGATGAAATGAGTAAGAGTTCATTAAATGAGGATCAAAAACAATTAATTAAAAAAATTTTAGAAAAAACTGATCCCCAAGATTTAGATAATGTGTTTCAATTATTAATTCAACGTGTTAAGATAGGATTTAGTTTTGATGTTGCTCCAAGCGTGCACCAAACTCAAATTGCGATATTAGCTAAAAATGAGCAATTATCTTTCATGAATGATGCACATAATTTATTTAAAAATGATACTAATAGTTTAATCATTGGTGAAAACTATGATGTACTAAAGAATTTATTAGTGTTAGAGAGAGAGAGAGAGAGACTAGCGGGCGCGACGCTTACTATGATGTAATCTATATCGATCCTCCTTATAATACTGAAGCAAGTAAAACTGATGGTAATAATTTTAGCGAAAAAGATGATATAACTGCATCTAAGTTTATTTATCGTGATAAATTCAGTCGCAATGGTTGATTAAATATGATGAACGAACGTTTAAAATTAGCGAAAAACTTACTTAAAAATGATGGTGTAATTTTTGTTTCTATTGATGATAGTGAACAAGCGTATTTAAAAGTCTTAATGGATGAAATTTTTGGCGAAGAGAATTTTATATGTAGCTTTATTTGAGAAAGAACAAATCATACAAATCAAGGAAATAATGGAAAGAAGATTTTTAGAAATTCAGAATATATTCATACTTATTCTAAAAATATAAATAGCATAAATTATATTAATGAAGGCGATAAAAAAGAATTTGATACAGCACCTTTAAAAAATAATTCAAATAAAGAAATTTTAATTAAATTTGATAAAAATCAAATTTTTGTTAAAGAAAAAAATCAATTAAATGATAAACCTCTTGAATTTTTTATTAGAAGTAGATGAACACAAAACAGAATAGATCAAGAATTATTTTTAGGAACAAAATTCATATTAACAAATCAAAAAGATCAAATTATTAGAGTTAAATATAGTGATAATAAAAAAGGATTTTTAATACCAAAAGCACTTTTGAATACTTCTAAACTATATTTAGAAAAATATTTTAAATCAACAACAGAACACGGAACAAAAGAGCTTAATGATATTTTAGAAAATAATAATTTTAGTTATCCAAAACCCAAAGAGTTAATATGTTATTTATTAGAAATAATTCAAAATAAAAATGCTCGTGTTTTAGATTTTTTTGCAGGATCTGGAACAACTGGGCATGCAGTATTAGAATTGAATAAAGAAGATGGTGGAAATAGAACATTTACACTAGTAACAAATAATGAAAACCAAATTGGTACTAATGTTTGTTATGAACGCTTATATCGTATTAACAATGGTGTTGGTACTAAAAACGAAGCTGATTTTGATTGAATCAACAAAAATGAAGCTTATTTAAATAATCTAAATGTCTATGATCTAAAATACTTTGATACAAATCCAATCAAGATTGATAATAATGAAATTAAAGAAGCATTTACTAAAATGCTAGTTGATTTTAATAATACAAGTCAATCAAGTTTATTTGAAAATAAGCAACGCGAATTATTAATTAATTTAAGTACACTAAAGCCAATTGAAAAAAAGGAATAAAATCTATGAAATTAACCAAATCACAACAAAAAGCTTTTAGTCAATTAGTTAATTGTTATTTAGAAAGCGTGAATAACAATAAAAAAGAAATTATTGATTTTCAAGCACCAACAGGATCTGGTAAAACCTTTATTATTACCAATACTATTAATGAAATTATTAAGACAAACAAAGCTAATGGTAGTCCTCAAAAATTAATTTTTGTAATTGCGACTTTATCATCAGCTGATTTACCATTTCAATTAGAACAAAATATGAATGAGTATAAATATTATATTAATGGTTTATTTGATGTCGAACTTAAAGAATCACCATCTTCTAAAAGTGCTAAAAAAGATAGTTCTTACAATATTTTAGCTGAAGAAAATAAAGTAATTATTTTTGGGTCTTCTTCATTTGGTAAAGGAAGAATCATTACAGAAGAAGGAATTTTAGATGCTTTTTTAGATGAAATTAAATCACAAGGATATACATTAGTTTATATCCGTGATGAAGCTCATCATGGCGGTAATGTTAATAAAACAAAAATATTTGAAGATTTTGATGAAAAAATACACAAAAATTCTTTTAAAAAAGAAGAAACACGATTTGAATATAAAATTCAAGAAGCAGCATCTTTTATTATTAAAATGACAGCAACTCCTAAAGGAATTCATAAATTAGTATTCATTGATGAAAAAGATTTAATGGATGATGATACAAAATTGTTAAAAGATGAACATGTTTATAATCTAGAAATTAAAGAACTAAAAGAAGAAAACATTGATGATGAACTATTATTAACAACTGCTTGTGAGCAATTTTTAAAAATCAAAGAGCAATATCCAAAAGCAAAAGAGTTAAAAAATATTCGTCCAGCCATGTTAATTCAAGTTGAAAATGAACCTAATAAAGAACCACAAAAAAGCGAATTTTTAGATAAAATTGAAAAAATTATTAAAATTTTGGAAAAACATAATTTATCATGAGTTAAATACTTTTCTAATGATAAAGAGGTTCAAACTAATATTTTAATTAATAAAAAAAATAATAAAATTTCTCTAAAAGAAATTTCTAAAAAGACTTCAAATGTGGATGTAATTTTGTTTAAAATTGGTCCTGCAACTGGTTGAAATATTCCGCGTGCTTGCATGTTAGTACAATTGCGAAACGTTTCTTCAAAAAATTTATCAGTACAAACAATTGGAAGAATTAAGCGTTTTCCAAATCCTAGCTTTGACAAAAACGAAATTAGCTATAATTCCATATCAAATCAATATTTTATTTATTCTAATATTATTTCAGAAGATAAAATTCGTCAAACTTTGATTTTAAAAGACAAATATAAAAATGACAGATTTTTTTATGGCGAAATTAATCAAGAGAAAGTTAATAACTATTTAAATGGAGAAACTTATAGAGAAGAAATAGTAGAGGAGTTTGAAGATTCAATTAGTAATTTTGAATACCATGTTAATAAGATTTATGAGAAATATGAAAAAAATAAATACTTAGAAGGCGAAACTTCAAAAATTGAAGGTAAAACACGTGTTTATACTAAAATTAAAAATTCAATCGAACTTGAACTTTATATTATTGAACAATTAAGAAAATACAAACATCTATTTCCTCAAAAAATTATTGATTTTCTTGAAACGAAGTTTAATGAGTGAGAAAAAAGATGAAAATTAAACATAAGAATCAACATGTATTGATATGTTATCATTAAAGAATATCTTGATCAAATTGAAAAAATATATAAAAATTCATTAGAACAAATGAAAAAAGATAATCATGAATTACTTTTTAAATTGCAAAATAATAAAAATTTACCTAATCAAAATGAAATTTTTATTCCCATTGAAAAATATAAAAAATGTGAAAACATGTTAGATTTAAATGTTTGTGATAAGTATGCATATAAAGATCTTAAAGAACAAAATCACTATTTTGATTCTTTAACTGAATCTAAATTTGCAAATCGTTTCCTTTCATTATCAAATGATAATGATAAAATTAAAAATAATGTTGAACTTTGGACTAAAAATCCTGTTTTTCATGGATTAAAATATCAATATTTTAATGAAGATGGTCAAATAAGTAATTCATACCCTGATTTTATTTTAAAAATAAAAACACATGATCAAAAAGATCATTATTTATATATTGAAGTAAAAAATTTATATAGTGATTATGATTATGAAAAAACAAAATTATTAATTGAATCATATCAACGATATATTGAAAATAAAAACAATAACGATAATTTAATATTAGATGAATTAGACAAAGCAGAAATTACGATTTTAGTTTGTTATATTAATATGAAAAATCAAAAAGATTTTTATTTTTATGGAGCTAGTTCAAATGATGTTTTAAATAAAAAAGTTAATTTTGATCTTTTAAAAAACACAAGTATTAACAAAACTCCAGAACAACTAGTTGCGAATAAAGCAAAATTTATTATTGACATTAAACATTTATTAGATTTCTTACTTTAAGAATATCTAACTTTAGATCAATCTACTTTAGGATAAAACTAGAGTAGATTTTTATTTTAATAATGTTAAAATATTTAAGCGTTTAATTCGAATAATACTTAAATAACTAATAAGTTAAGCTAGTAATTGAATAATTAATTCTTGGAGTTTTAAATATGAAACACAAAAAATACAAATCAATTTGATTGAAACTAAGTATGATTAGTGCTATACCTTTGTTAGCAACAATAATTACAGCTTGTGCAAAAGTTGATACAAAACAAAAAGCTAAAGAAGAATTACAATCAAGTTTAAATAAAGCTGTTTTATTAAAAGAAATTGTTGATCAATCTTCTTATGAAGATTTTAAAAAAATATATAATCAAACTCTTAAATCAAATTTAGAAAACATTAATAAATTATCAGAGCAAAAATTAAAACAAGAACAACAAACAATTAAAAATTTAATTACACAAGTTAGTGTTTTAAATGAATTAGATTCAATCAAAAACATGAGTGATTTAATAGATGTTGTTGAATTAGAAAACACTAAAAAACAATTACAAGATTTTTTAAATCAATATGAAAAATTACTTAATCAAGCAAGTGTTGATACTACAATAATTGATAAACTAAAATCTGATGCTCATCAAAAAAGATTAGACACCAAAGCTTTAATTCAAAAAACAATTTTAGATTTAGCTAATAAAATTAAAAGCCTAATTAAAACATCTGGATTAAATAAAAACATTGTTGAGCTTGAAAATGATATTCAAAAATTAGTTAATAATGACACAAAAGCTAATTTTAAAAAACTATATGAAGATTTTAAATTAATTTACACTAAATTAAATGATATTAATGACTTAATTAACAAAGAACTAAAAGCTTTACCTTTTATTAAAAAATTAGATGATATAGTTAATGTTATTAATACTATTTATGAACAAAATCATCATTTTTTATGATTTGATCAAACTAAGTTAACAAATTTAAGACAAATTTTAATAAAGAATATAAATCATGTATTAAATGCTAAAAAGACATTAGAGATCAAAGAAATTAAAACTTTAACTAATCAACTTTTATTTGACCTTCAAAATTACTTAGAAGGTTTAAAAATGATTGCGTTAGAAAGTGAAAATAGTGTTAACAAATTAATCAGTATTATTGAATCATTACAACCAGATGATTATAATCCTTACTATAGTATTGAAAAACAAGAAAATAAGCAAAAAGATGAAAACAATTCTCAAGCAACATATAATGGTTTAGAACACCAAATTAAAAGTTTAAAATCAATCATTAACTTATTTGATTTTAACATTACTAATTTATCAATTGATGCAATCTATAATCTTAATGATGAATTAATTAAAAAATTTCAAAAAGCTAATTCACAAATTAATGAAGTTGTGATTCAAATTAAACAAACCATTTTATCAAATTTTAAACAAACTTATTTATTTAAGGACTTCATTAAACATTTAAAAGAGTTTAATATTGAATTAAATAATGAAAATGATCCAATAAAAAAAGCTAATCGAATTCAAACCATTCAAGAAGTCTTAAAAAGTTATGAAAAGGATTTATTTTTAAATACTAAAATTAATTTAAAACTTGCTCCAAACGAAGTATTAACAGTAAATAATCTTGAAAAAATTGATTTAACATATGCTTCTGATTCGCTGCAAAAACCACAAGAATTAATCGCTTATTTAGAATTAAATAATAATCAAGAAAGAGAATTTAGCAAAGAACTTGAAAATCTTAGTGTTAGAGTTTTTACTATCATTGATAAAAAACTCTATATTCCCAAAGCTAAAGAATTAATTGATGAAAGCAAAAAAATTATTCAAACAAAAGATGAGCACGCAAATAATAAAACAAAATTACAACGATTAGAAAAATTCACTAGTTTTGTTGAACAAGGAATAAGTAATGAAAATGTTTCTTCTTATACTCTTAATCTTTATATTCAAAGATTAACAAAACTAATTGAAGAAATTAAAAAACGATAGCATTAAAATGCTAAATAATATCAAAACTCCTCTACTAGAAAAAGTTCTTTAGAGGAGTTTTGATATCTTACTATATTAATAAAAATTAATGATTACGAAGCGTAAATAACTCATTTTCAAGAATAATTTTTATCGATAATAATATTGTTATCATCATTAAAAGGTTTAATTACCTTATGTGGTTTTGCACTTTGTTGTTCATTTGAGTTAGCAAGAAATTTAATTTCTTTTAATGTGTATGCAGTGTTTGGTGTTAAGTTATCAAAATGGCATTTTAATATTCCAATATTACCATCTTTATAATCTGATTTAACATCAGAAAGTAAAAATTCCTTAGAAATTTCGGTTTGGAGTGCGTCTACTGACACTAGTGTAACACGATATTTTTGCTTATTTTCAAATGCACAGTCTCTTGAACCTAAATGAAGTTCAAAATCTACATTATTATTATTTCTTTCTTGTTTATCAATATATTTTACAGAAGTTTGAGCTGGTTTAAGTTTGAACTTAGATATTATCTTGTTTTGAGAATGTCAAATTTCATATTTATTGCTATTAGGACTAGTTTCAATTTCAGCATGATCAAAAGTATATTCACGATTGTTAGGAATGTTTCATAAAGAAAAATGAAGACTTGTTTCTGATCTGCTTAACGGAAAACCATCAGTTTCATAAGCAACATTGTTATTGTCATGATATATGAATTTAACTTTTCGGTTAGCAAAATCATCATTAACTTTGTTTGTTGTCATTGAAAATTCTGCAATACCTTCGTCTCCACTATTAATTACACCATCAGCATCACAATGATCAAATTTTATTGATTCTAAAACTGTTGGTGCACTTTTGGTTGTAAACTTATATTCTTTAGTATCATTGGCTTTTCATTCATAAATTACTTTATTATCATTTGCTTGCGCATTTCCATATTGTAAATTATCGACAAATGCAATTTTATAAAGATAGTATTGGGTCCCTGCTTTAAATCCACTTAAGTTATTTAATTGATTAATAATCGCTTCTGATCCATCACTATTAACCTCCCAAGTTCCCCGTGTTCATTTAAGTGCATCATTTGAATCTGTATGGGATTTAAATCACACAATAACCTTAACATTATTATCAAGCGTTTTATCTTCTGAAAGAATTTTAATTTTTAATGATTTTAGGGTTGTTTGACTAATTTGATCACTAGTTGGTTGTGTTCATTCAAATGTTGTTTTTCCAGGGCTAACTACAAATGAATCTGTTAAGTTTATCTTTTTATTTAAATCCACATAGTTATTTAAATTATTGCGTTCTTGAATTAGAATTTTTTTGAAAATATATTTTCGGTTAGGAACGCTAATTGGTAAATTTATTTGATAAATATTTTGGTCTTTTTTAAGAGTAACTAAATCAGATTCAACTGTTTTGATATCACCCCGATAATTATATTCATAAACCAATTTAACATTAAGGTTATCATAATTAGCACTTACATGAGAAAAAGTTGCTTGAATTGTTTGGTGATTGTTTTTACCATTGTTAGTAGAATCCCATTTTAAAACTGCACTTGTGGCTTTTAAATCATGCAAGATTAAATTAGGCAATTGCGTTTTAATATCCACTTGTGGAAGTGATTGAATTTTTAAATTAGTATATGCTTTATTTGGTTTTGCTATTGTTATTGATTTTAGATGGTAAGTGGTTTGTGGTTTCAAATTGTTTAAATTAAAATCAATCACCCAATCATTGTTAACTTTTTTTAGTTTTGTAGTGTATGATTGTATATCATGAGGATCATTAGATTCATAAACAAGTGTAGCACTTAAATCCTCACTTAAAATATCACCATCATTACAATTAATTTTAAAAATGGCCTTTGATCCATTAGTAATTGAATCTTGATCTCAATTACCATATTTTACAATCGTACTATCATTAGGGGCGACAATAATTTCGGATTTAACATTTGGTTTGATCATTACAACGTTATGATCATCTAAAGGTGCTGTTTTTGAGGTTAAATAATAAATTGTTTTTAATTTATATTTACGATTAGTTTGTAAATTACCTAAACTAAATTGGATTCTATTAGCAACTATATTAGTTGCACTTAAAATATCACTATAAATTGCTTCTGATGCGTTATAAATATTTTCATTACCTTGATTGTCAATAGGGACATATTTTAGTTTAAAAAATAAATTTTTATAAATATGTTCATTGGTATTAAAGTCAAGGGTTAAATTAATTGCATTTACCTTTTTAGCATCAGATGCATTAATACTTTTTAAACTTTCATGACTTGATGCTAATGGCCCATTAATTTCAAAATTATTATTAATTACTAAAGGAATTGCTGTTTCATGTGTATTTTTATAAATAATGTTATTTGTTTTATCTAACCCAATATTTTCAATAGCACATGTTGGTTTTTGTTCAAATGTAATGGATTTAATTATTGTAGGCGTATTTAATGTTAATTTAGTTAAGGTTGCTATTAGATACTTAACACCATTGTTAACAATAACAGTTGCTTCACTTTTTTGATTATTATCATAGTTAATAATCGCTTTTTGATTAGCTAATAAAACATCATCTGTATCTTTTAAAGTGATTTTAACTTGCGCATTTGTTAAAGCAGTTCCCAAACGATTACTTATTTCACTAATACTTGTTGCTAATACAGCACTAGTTCTTTCAACCATAAAATTATTAGTTAAGTTAGTATCTAATGGTAAATTAGTTTTGCTATTGTTATTTATTAATTCAACCGCCTTTAGTTTATATAAACGATTTGCTTTTAAATTATTTAGTTTTAATACATAGTTTGTTTGATTTTTTTCTAAAACTAAAGGTTGAGTTTGAACATCTGAACCATCTGAACTTGAATAAATAACTTTAATTTGCTTATTAACTCAGTCGTTTTTTATGTTAGATAGTTTTAAATTGATTTCTCTTTTAGTTTTATCAGCATCATTTTCTAGATCACTAATACTAATAACTTTATATTCTTTTAAGAAGATATCTTGTTTTTGATTACTTACTAAATCAAAATTATGTATTAAAATTTGATTTTGATTTTTTGCTAAAACAACTTTTTGTAAATGATATTTTTTATTGGGATCTTTAGTTAAAACTTGAGTATCAAACATTATTGTTCCATCATTTTTATTTACGGCAGAAATTAAATGCTTTTGCTTATTTTGGTCCTCAAAAACACCATAGACTTGTTCATTAGCATAGCGTACTGGTATTTTAGCAATTAAGTTAAGATCACCATTTTTGCTATATTGGTATGGTGTATTTAGTTCATCAATATTTAAATTATTTATGATCTTATTGTTGTATTCAATTTCATTAACATTGACGATTTTAGTTTGGTCTTGTGTTTGTAAAGCAATTACCTCATATAAATTATTATTTTTTAATTGTGAAACATCAAAACTAACTTCTCCCATATCATTTGATTTGGCTGTAATTTTATATACGTTATGCTCTAAGTCTTTTAGTGTTAATTGAATTAAAGTGTTTTTTAATAACGTGTTTAGTTTAACTTGATAAACTTTTTTATTATTAATAAAGTTAACTTTTGCATCAACTGGCTTACTAAAACAAATTTTTTGTTGACTAACTAAAGCATCATTTGTTAATAAAACATGGTTATAGTCATTAGTACTTATAACTTTTTTAAGTTTGTAACTATGGTTTAGTGGTAATAATTTGGTGTTAAATTCAAATTCTTTTTTATCATCAACAAGTGCTTGAATTTTATGTTCTTGATTGCTTTCATCATTAAAAATTCCAAAAACATAATTAGTATTATCATGTGGTTTTAAATAACCTTTAAGAATTAAATTACCGTTTTTATCAAATGAATAATATTCTTTTAAAATAGTATGTTTTGAGTAATTTTTGCTTTTTAGTCTTAAAACAATTCCTGTAATAACGCCTGCTCACACTAAATTTAAAGTAGCTAGCAAAATAAACATATGGTGTTTATATATTTTATTAACTCTTTTTTTCATAATTGTTTTATTCACTTTCATATATATATATATATATAATTAAGAATTTAAGGATTAAACTAGTTTTTTAAAGTTGTAAAGTCATAGGGATCATTTATTCGTAGATTCAAACTATAAATAACATTATCATTATTAAATGGTCTAGCAGCTCTAGTAGGTTTAGCACTAATTTCTTCATTTGGATTAGCAATAAATCGAACTTCTTTTAATAGGTATTTAGTTCCTTTTTTTAGTTTGTTTTCAAAATTACAGCTTAAAGTTGCTATATCTTTGTTCTTATCATTATTATCACCAATTGGGCTATCATCTTTATTAATAGAAGTACCAGCAAGTAAAAAGTCACCAACAACAGCATTGTTTTGATTTTCAGCTTCAACTAATGTCACTCGATATTTTTGCTTATCTTCAAATGCCCGATCTTTTGATTGTAATTGAATATCTAAAATTGCCCCATTATTAGTTATTTTCATAGGATTTTTTCATTGTATTTCTGTTTTACTTGGTGGTGTATAAAATTTGAAAGTCAATCCTCTTTTAATTTCTAAATCGTTTGTTTCGCCACCATATTCAGGATCATCAGGATATGTTGTTTGTATTTCAGCATGATCAAAAACATATTCGCGATTTCATTTTAAATCATGAATTCAAGAATGATATACAAGATCAGAATTTATTTCTTGATTATCAGAAGTATATAATTCATTGTTATTATCACGGCAATATATAGTAACTTTCTTGATTGAACTAGGATCATCACTAGCTTTATTTAGATAAAAATAAAAATTTTGTCCTCCAACGCTGCCATTATCATCTTTTTCTATTTTTTCTAAAATTAAAGGGGCAGTTTTAGTTCTGAATGTATAATTACGTGCAATATTTTTATTATATTCATAAACAATGTTATTACGATTTGGTGGTAATTTTGAATATTCTAATTCATCTATAAACTGAATTTTATAGATGTAATACTCTGTTTGCTCTTTCATACCGTATAAATTATTTAAGTTATTAATGACAGCAGCTGTTCCATTGGCGTTAGTTTGAGATAATTGACCTATAAATTTAAGTGAATTATTATTTGGTTCGGCATCTGATTTAAATCAAACCATAACTTTTTTACCATTTTGTAATGCATAATCTTCAGAAGTAATTTCAATATTTAATCTCTTTAAACCATCATATGTAATTTGACCATCATTTGGTTTTTTTCATACAAAATCTGTTTTACCAGGACCAACAATAAAAAAAGATTTTAAATTTGGATCATGATCTAAATCAATAGATTTATTTGGTTGATTTAATTTTTGAATTACTACTTTTTTAAAATGATATAAGCGATTTGGAATACTAATTGGTAAAAGAATATTGTTATATGTTGTTTTGTTTTTTTCTAATTTGAAAGGTTGTGATGCAATTTCTTTCATTTCTCCACGATAATTGTATTCATAAATTAATTTAACAATATAATCATCAAAATCGTCATTTATATTTTTAAAAGTAGCAGTTATGAATTGGTTTTGATTTGTATTATTTCAAAGAATTAAATCTTTAGCAACTTTTAGTTGTGTTAAGTTAATTCTTTTAATTGGATTTTTATCAACGATTTTATTTTTTAATGGAATTTCATTAATATTAGCAACTTTTTTGTTATTAGCTTCAATTTTTGTTAGTGTATATTTATGATCTGGTGCAAAAATTGTATTATCACTTGTTTTAAAAATAGCCTTTCCATCTAATCCAATGATAGCTTCAATGGTTTTTGTATGATCATCTTGATCATCAACTTTAAATGTTAATTTAATTTTCTTGTTAACTAAATTAGGATTCGTAAAATGCATTATATAATCATTGTTATCATTAATTTGGGCAACCACTGTTGGTTTTTTAAATGAAATATGATTATCACCACTTAATTGCTCTTCACTAATTAGATCAATATTTGGTTGATCATGTTGCTTTAAAACAACTTTTTTAAGTGTGTATATATTAGGTTTAGTTGGGTCATTATTTACTAAATCTTTTGTTGGAATAATAACCTTGCCATTAGCATCAATACTTATATCTATCTCATGTTCTACACCATTTTGGTCAACAACAATTCCTTTGACATTTGCATTATTTAAAGCTTTTTGTTTTAAATCATCATTTAAATCATTTGCTAATTTAGTGTGAATTTCTAAATTTCCATCATTATCATACTCTCAAGTCGGACGAGCAATTTTATGGTCATCTTTACCAAATTGTTTATTAACATTTTTTAAACGCAGAACAATAGCTATAATAACGCCTGCTCATATTAAATTTAAAGAACACAACATAAAAAAAATGCGATATTTCCGTTTTTTTATGTTCAAAAATTTGTAATTTTTATTATTTGATTTCATATAATTTTTCCCACATTTTTATAAAATAAACAGATAAAAACAAAACATTTGTTTACTCATATTTTTCAAAAAAAAAAAAAAAAATACAATAATGTTTTAATAAAATAACACAAACATTTTAACATAAAAACTAAAAATTTACACAAAACAAAACCCATAATAATTGAAATTATTATTAAAGTGATTTTATTTATTTTTTATTTTCATAAAATAAATAACATAATAAATACTTAATTTTTTACAAATAAAAATCTTGCTTAAAACCTACTGGTGTGTTTAAGCAAGATTTCTTAAATTAATATTTTTTACTTTTTATTTACTTTCATCAAAGTATAAAGCAACAAGTGAATGATTATCATCAATAATGCAATCACCATCAACTAACAAGTCAACAAATACAGATAAATCAACAGTATATTCTTTGCCATTTTCTGCAACTAAACTAACTTCACCCTTACGTAATTCATCTTTTGAAGTTAGAATTTTATGTAAATGGTAATGTTTTCCTTCTGGTAAGATTAATGGATGCTTGATAATATTACGAACAATTTCTTTATAAATCATAAATAAACTACTCCTTATTTAACTAACTTTTTATATACGTAAATTATAAAACAATTTAAAAAATAATAGTAGATTTTGTAATTTTAATATTTTTTTACAAAAATAAATTAGTAGATCTCTAAAATTGCTTCAATAATGGATGTTAAATGCTCATTAAATCATTTATCAATTAGTGATAAGTTTTTATTGAACTGTTCTTGATTGGAATTGGGAAGAGTAATATGATCACTAACTAATTTAATACTTACTAGTGGTGTTAGCATCCTTGTGCATACATGAGCAATAGCTGCTAATTCCATATCAACTAAGTCGATTTGTTGATCATAAAAAAATGAGATGTTATCATGGTTAATAAATGTGTCACTGCTTCCAACATTTGCAATTCAACATTTTAGTTTTTTCTTAATTAATTGGTTTTTGATTTGTTGGTTATAATTTTTATCTAAAATAAAAAATTTATCTAAACGTGGTATCTGGTTTTTTAAATAACCAAAAGCGCTAACGTTAACATCTAAATATTGGCATTGATCAATAATAGCAATATCTAAAACTTTTAACTGATCATTTAGTGCACCACAACTACCAACGTTTAAAATCACTTTAGGTTTAAAATTATTAATTAATAATGCAGTAATAAAACTCGCATTAGTTTTTCCTACATCCGTAAAAACTAAAACAAATTCTATATTTTGATGAGTGCACAAGTAAAAATCAATGTTATTGATTTGATAAACTTTCTTTTTAATTTGTTTAAAAAAAGTTTTAATTTCACTATTTAATGCCACAATTAAACTGATCATATTTCTACCTTATTTTCTTTGTCTTTGTTGATATTGATAAACTTCAATAAATGCCTTATCTAGATCTTCAAAAACTAATTTTCGATAATAATCAATGTTAATTTGATCAATTTCTTCCCTACGGTTAGGCTCTAATTTATCAGCACAATATAGAATTTTATCTAAAGTAGTTAATTCACTATAATCTTTAATAAAATCAAAAGGTCTTGTATGACGACGAATAGCATTTAAAATTAATTGATTTTTAAAACCATATTGGGTTTGTAATAAATGTGCACCAAGATATGAATGTAAGATTCTTCAAGAGATAAAATCATCACCAATATTTAATTCACTTTTATGTTCATTAAAATATGCAATACTTTCTTGTTCATCTAAACATTTTAGTATGTCATGATAAATTCCCGCACAATAAGCTTGATCAATTAGTTTTTTATCATAGACATTCATTAAATCAACACACATTTGAGCAACGCGGCGACAATGATTGATGCGTGCAATTTTTTTTTCTAAATTATTAAAATTATCATATGAAATTAAATGTTTTTCTAATAATCACAAAGCATATAAACCATGTTCATTAATATAATCAAGGACTGCTGGATCTATTCCTGATGCTAAATTATGCTGTTTTTTAATTTCAGTAGAACTAATGTTGTAATTAAAATCATTAACTAAAATAATCTCATGTTCAAAAAAATTAAAATTTTCACAATTACATTGATTTTGAAAACAAGTTTTTTTAAGACAAACACCACTTCGTTTAAAACAAATAATCTTAACTTCTTTTAAGATTCGCTCTCAATCCTTTCATTGTTTAAAACGCTCTAAATTATCACTTCCTATAATAAAATAGTATTCGTGTTCAGCACCATATAATTTTTTAAAATGATCAATTGTATTGATAGTATAAGATTTATTAACTTGATTTAGTTCATAATCACTTACTTCAGTATTGACTAAATTTTTAGTTGCAATTTTTAGCATTGCTAAACGATGATGACCATGCGTTAGTTTTGTTTTTTCATATTCTAAATTATCATCTTTATTAATTGGTTTAAAAAATTTAAAATTAGATGGCAAGAAAATTAATTTATCAGCTTTAATTAAATCAATGGCATATTTAGCCATTGCAATATGAGCATTATGAACCATATCAAAAGCTCCACAAAATAAAATGATTTTCATAATAAAACTCTCTTTGTTAATTAATAATTAAATGATCGCATATTTTGCAACTTTTATGCCAACACATTTAGGTAAACGAATACAAATTTGTTCAGCATTAGCATTAATAACTAATAATCCCAATCCTGCAATACAAATGTTTGTTTTTTGGTTTTTATTTAATGCTATTGTATGATCAATAAATTCGATGTCTTGGTCAACATAGTTAAATTTCGCTAATAAGTAACGATTATTAAAATTTGTGATAAAGTTTTCAAGTTTGCAACGATGAATATCTAATTGTGATGAAACATATAGTGTAAATGTCGTTTTTTGACCTTGTAGATATTGAACACCAACAAGTCCAGAAATCATAATTGCTTGTTGGGGATTAATTTGATAATTAATCGCTTTTGCACCATATGAAATCATGATTGATTTATTATCTTCATCACGCACATAATTTAAAATGTTTTCATTAAAACAAACCCCTGGTGCATCAATGATTTGATGCTCTAATAAATTAATTTTATTTAAGTTAATTGTTGTGTTAGTATAACTACTAATTGTAAGTTTAGTTTTAATTTTATTTAATGCTAATAAAGCATTAATTAGACTTGATTTACCAACATTAGATTTACCTAAAAAAATAGATTTTTGTTTTTTGTTAGTAGCGTTTTTAATACAATCCATAACTTTTTTTAAACTCGTGTTTGAATGTGTTGAAACATAAACAATTTGGGGATTATTAAATCCGTGATCAACAAGTGTTTTAATCACATTTTCATTAACTAATTCACTATTGTAACGATGTGGTAATAAATCAATTTTATTGACTAAAAAAATAATTTGTTCTTGATATTTTTTTAGTTCATCAATAATTGTATGTTCTAGATCTAAAATATCTAAAACCATAAAAATTTGTAAATTACTAAAATCTAAATTATCAATTGTATTTTTAATGTTTTGGTTTAAATTAGTATGCACTTTTTCAAGTTTATTGTAATGAATTAGTTTAAAACAACGTTGACATAAATTTGTTTTTGTA